>JBARPZ010000349.1:0-18130 GCA_049643445.1 Sedimentisphaerales bacterium | reverse complement strand
AGCTATAAAATGCTCGGGGCGCTGGCGGAAGAGCTTGGCGACTGGCTTGCGGAAAATGATATTGACCTGCTGCAGCAGGGGGGGGGTATCGACAGGACAGTTCTTTTGAAGCACTTTAAGGCTGAGGGTGACAGCGTTTTGTTCGGGACGGACAGCTTCTGGCAGGGGGTTGATGTGCCGGGTGCGGCGCTTAGCAACGTTATTATTGTTCGGCTGCCTTTTGCGGTGCCCGATAAGCCGCTGCTTGCGGGCAGATTAGAACAGATACGAGAGCAGGGGGGCAATCCTTTCAATGACTATCAATTGCCATCGGCGATTATCAAGTTCAAACAGGGCTTCGGTAGACTAATCCGCAGTAAGACCGATACCGGCATTGTTGTTATCCTGGACTCTCGCGTGGTGAACAAATCTTACGGCGCGAAATTTTTAGCGGCGATACCGAAATGCAAAATGGAAATCGTGGGCCGTGATTCGTGAATCGAAGCCCAAACCACGAGGCACCAATCATGAGCTACGGATTAGCTGGAGATGCTCTCCTCAAGCTTAGAAAGTACAGTCCTGGTTTTCGAGACTTTATTACCGGCCGGCCCGTTCCAGTATATTTCTGCATTCCTCTCGAGGAGGCTTTCAATTCTTTTGCAGGCCAGAAGTACGGTGGCGTGATTTTTATTGCCCATAAATCTGCCTACCTCCGAGGAGGACATCTTTGTGTGCTTTCTGGTCAGATACATACTAAAATGCCGGGCGAGTGCGACGGTCCTGTCTTTCTTTGAGGAGTGTATTTTTGCCGTTGTTATTCCAAAAAAGGTGGCGACGGCTGATTCGATGTCCGAAATATGGACAATGGGATCACACCTTTCGAGATGCTCGGCCAGAACGGCCTGTGCCATAGCAAGATTTATTTTCTGGTTTTGCAGTGCCGAGAAGGCAATTAATTTCAGCAGAGCGCCTTCCAATTCCCTCACGTTTGTGCGTAGATTTTCTGCGATGTATTTTATTACATTTTCCGGGATGCCTTTTCCGATTTTTAACCTTCCGTTGTCTGCGGCCAGTTTTCCGGCGTACTGTCTGCAGATTTGACTTCTGGTGTTGAAATCCGGGTTTTGTATCTTTACGACCATTCCTGAGACGAAACGGTTAACGAGTTTTTCCGAGATTTGCCCTATCATCTTCGGATGGGCGTCTGAGACCAGGACAACCTGCTTACCCGCCAGACTGATAGTATTAAAAGTGTGCATGAACTCCTCCTGTGTAGACGGTTTACTGGCCAAGAAGTGAATGTCGTCGATTGCCAACAAATCCGTTTGTCGCATTCGTCGTCTAAAAGCCTCCAGCTTTTTTGTCTTCAAGGCCAGCACAAACTGATTGACAAAATCCTCCGCTGAGAGATATAGCCAATTAGTTTGGGGGCGTTTGGAACACACCGCATTGCAAATCCCTTGCAGCAGATGCGTCTTCCCAACCCCGTATCCTCCATGAATAAACAGCGGATTGAAAGGGCAATGTTTTTCTTCAACGACGGCTTTTGCCGCGTTGTATGCGAGTTGATTCGAGGTGCCGACAACGAACGAGTCCAAACTGAAGTGGAGCTTTTTCGTTGGAGGCGGTTTGGTTCTGTTTCTTTGGATATTGAGCCGATTCTGAGCCTTGTCGGCGAGCTGTGCCTGCGAGTCCAGCTGATTTCTTCGCAGAGACCCGGAAAGCTCCGGGTCGATTGTAAAAGTAATCTTCGGGCTGCTTCCGGCAACCTCTCGAACGGCCTGGCTAATTTGGTTTGTAAAATGATTTTCAATCCAGCTCGCAATAAAAAGATTCGGCACACCAACTTTCAAATATCCATCGGTAAGTGCCATTTTGGTTGAATTCTTAAACCAGATTCGATACTTCTGTGGTCCGACCTTCCTGGCAAGAGCTTCGTTAATAGCACTTATCTGGGTTACCGCAGATCGGGCTTGTTCATCCGTGATTGTGCCCTGCATCGATATTCTCCTCTGCTAATTGTTAGTTGTAAATTTTTCAATGTTAATACTATCTGTTAAAAGCCATATATCGATTTCGAACGAAGTACAAATTAAAATACAAAGGTAAAACAATAGCTATTATTGGTCAGCGAGTAGACAAATCAATGGCATTTTAGAAAATTTCTTTTCCACTTGATAGAGGTTGCTGCCTGCATTGAGTTTGCGCACGAAAAAAATTTATTTTGAACAAGTTTTGCACAACGTAAGTTTGTTTTGTGGAAAAGCTGTGGATTCGATTTGTGTTGACCCTTCATCAAAGATGATTTACCATCTTTGAGAAACCAATTCACAAGGAGAACAACAAATGAATCGACGTAATTTTTTGAAAGTAATGGGTCTTGGTGCCGCGTCGCTTGCAGTTGAAGGCTGTCAGAGCATTAGTAAGCCTTTTACGGGGGCCAGGAACAGGAATAAGCCTAATATCGTGATAGGACTGTGCGACGACTTAGGCTACGGAGACCTTAGCTGCTACGGCCACCGGCATATCAAAACACCAAACCTGGACAAGCTGGCCAGCGAGGGGATGAAGCTGACGGACTGCTATGCTGCAGCCCCGGTCTGCTCACCTTCGCGGGCGGGAATGCTTACCGGGCGGACGCCTTTCCGCAACGGTATCTACGACTGGATACCCGGCAATAATCCTATGCACCTTACAAAAGAAGAGATTACCGTTGCTACGCTGCTAAAAGAGGTTGGTTATAGGACGTGCCACGTGGGCAAGTGGCACTGCAACGGTAAGTTTAACTCGTCCGAACAGCCACAGCCGGACGACCACGGCTTTGAGTACTGGTTCTCCACGCAGAATAACGCCCGGCCTACGCACGAGAATCCAGCTAATTTTGTCCGTAACGGGCAGCCGGCAGGTAAGCTTAAAGGATATTCCTCTGAACTGATAGTGCAGGAGGCCATCGACTGGCTGAAAACCAAGTGGGACCGGTCGAAGCCGTTCTGCCTGTTTGTGTGGTTTCATGCACCGCACGAGCCGATTGCCACGGGGCCGGAATTTATGGAGATGTATGAGGGCAAAAAAGAGGCGATATATTACGGCAACGTTACACAGATGGACAATGAGTTCGGCCAACTGGTGACGACGCTGGATGAGATGGGGCTGCGGGATGAGACGTTTGTGATGTTCACCAGCGATAACGGGCCCGAAACACTGGACCGCTACCGCAGTGCGAATCGGTCATTCGGCTCGCCGGGGCCGCTGCGGGGTATGAAGCTGCATATGTATGAAGGGGGAATCCGCGTGCCGGGTATTATTCGCTGGCCGGGCAGGATAAAATCGGGGACTATTTGCGGTGAGCCGGTCAACGGAACGGATATTTTAGCCACGCTGTGCGATATGGCGGGAGCTGATGTGCCGACTGACAGGCCAATCGACGGCGCCAGTATTCTGCCGATTTTTCAGGGCAAAAGAATCAAGCGGAAAGTACCGCTATACTGGCGGTATGACCATGCGCTGAGCAGGCCTTTGACGGTGGCGATGCGAGAGGGCGACTGGAAGATTTTGGCTGACAATAAAATGACAAAATTCGAACTTTATAACGTGCGCAAAGATATTTCGGAGGAGCACAATCTCGCTGACAGTGAGCCGGAGCGTCTTTCGAAGATGAAGAAAACGTTAGTCAAGCTGCATGCTGAAATTGATGCCGAAGGTCCGAAATGGAAGTGAGATGAGACTGGGAAGAAGTAGGCAAGAATTGCACAGTTTCGCTGACAACGGTTTTTAGCTTTGTCTTAGCCAGCGTAGGATTTCGAAGAGTCCGGGCTTTTTTCCGTACATTAGAATTCCGGCTCTAAATATTTTTGCAGCGGCCCAAATCACGAGAAGCACGGCGACAGCCAGTACGAGTATTGAAGCCGCAATCTCGACAAACAAGACATTTGAGCCGGCGGCCAGACGCAATACCATTACCATGGGCGTTACGGGCGGGACGAACGATAATACCCTTGCGAGGGTGCCATCGGGACTTTGGACAAGCTTGAACCAACCCATCATCGGAATTATGAAGATTAACATGACGGGCATCATCAGGCTCTGGGTTTCCTTTATGGTGTTACAGACTGAGCCGATGCCGGTGAGGATTGCGCTGAATAAAAGATAGCCGAGTATATAATATATCACAAAATACACCATCAACTCCGGACCAACATCAACATTGAGACCCTGCCAGCGGGCGGCTGCATAGGCGGCGGCAGACCATAGTGCCATTACGGTCAGGCCGATACCGGCCAATCCCAGAATTTTACCGGCCATCAGTTGGAAGGGGCTTAAGGCTGAGAGCAGGACCTCGATAATCCTTGAATTTTTCTCTTCAATGATGCTGCTGAGCATGTGCTGGCCCGTTCCGACCATTCCCATAAAAATCAGGTACATAAAGAAGAAGGGAACCATCATGCCGGCTATTCTCTGGCCCTGGCTTTGGACCTGCTCCTGGCCAACAGCCGCCCCAATTTCGAGGCGTTCGAGAGGGACGTTTCGCAGCCTGGCGAGCAGCTTTTGGTCGATTTCTTCTATTTCGTAGCGCCGATTCTCAACGGCCTTTCTGAAAAAATTCTCGATGGCCCAGAAGGCATCAACGTTGGCGGGCTTTGGCTTATAAGTATAAAAGCGTATTTTGCCCGGACCTTCGAGGATGTCTTCATCCAGGACAACATAGGCATCGAGCTGACCGTTACGGAGTTTGGCCTTGCCTTTTGCTTCGGTTGAATTCGCATCCTGCTGAACGTCGAGGCGCTGAAGGAGAAATTGCCTGTCGGGATTTCTTTTATTGTAGTCGTCGAAAGAGATTTTGATGTCTTCCGCCAGTGTTTTTGAGAGGTCGGTGACGGCGATCCTGATAGAGGGGCGCGGGCCGGCTTTATCACCTGAAACTGCTTTAGTGAAGAAGATTATCGCGCCGATTATGATGGGCGTCATTAACATGCCAATAATAAACGTCTTGGTCTTGGCTGTTTCAATATATTCGCGCTTTGCAACCTTAAGAATCCTCTGCATCGCTTGCTCCAACCAGGTTAACAAAGATTTCATGCAGCGAGGGCACTTTTACTTCAAAGGCCCTGACTTTTGCCTGCTGCATAAGGGCCTGCAGGAACTGCTGAGTGTCCGGATCGGCGAGGGTGACATCCAAACGCTTTCCCTCGGATTTTACCGCTGTTACCATAGACAGGTTTTCAACAAAGGCGGTATCTCCCTCAAGCTCGACGCTGATCGTATGGGCGCTTTGCCTGGAACGGACATTGTCGAGTGTGTCATCCAATATCAGTTTGCCCTTGTTAATAAGAAGGATGAAGTCGCAAAGCTTCTCAGCCTCGTACATCACATGAGTGGAAAAGATTATGGTTTTGCCCTCATTTCGCATTTCAAGAATGATGTCTTTCAGCAAGTCCTGATTCAAAGGGTCGAGGCCTGAAAACGGCTCATCAAGAATGACAAGCTCAGGGTCGTTGATGACGGTGACCGCAAACTGGAGCTTCTGGTGCATTCCGCGTGATAGCTCCTCCACTTTCTTGTCGGCCAATTCAGCCAATTCAACACGCTGGAGCCAGTGGGGTACACGCTGAGCAAGCTCCTTGTCATTGACACCCTTTATCGCGCCAAAATATGCCAGTACCTTACGAGCGGTCATTTTTCGGTACAGTCCCCGCTCCTCGGGCATATACCCTATACGGGCTTTGACCTGCTCAATATTACCATCCCCTAAAATCTCGATGCGCCCACTGTCCGGTCGGATGATATTCATAATCATGCGAATTGTGGTTGTCTTGCCGGCACCGTTAGGGCCGAGGAAACCGTAGACACTGCCCACGGAAACCTGAACACTCAAGTTATCGACGGCGTGGAGCCGGCCGAAAGATTTACAGACATTATCAAGTAATACGGCGTTCATATCAGATAGCTTAAAAATAGATTCAGTTCGTTCATTGTAATAACAGAAGCAGCTTAAGCAACTATTTTCTCGTTATGATTGCGACGTAGCCGCCATCACGGTCGAAACCTTCTGCCGAAGGCAGAGTGAGTAATTCGGATTGGAGTTCGAAGTCGGGGATTTTCTGCAAAAAATCTTTTACGAGCTGGCTACTCTCTGCTTTTTGGATACTGCAAGTGCTGTAGCAGATTCTGCCTTTTGGTTTCAGCATTTTCACGGCAGCAGCAATCAGGCTTGCCTGTGTTTTTGCCAGTTCTTTTACCGCCTTTGGGTTTATTCTGTAGCGGACCTCGATGCGTTTTGCCAATACGCCGGTATTTGAGCAGGGAGCGTCCAGCAGAACAGCGTCGAATTTAGAATTTAGAATTTGCTCATACGGAAGAATATTAACGCTGGTTATTCCGAGGCGGGCGGTATTTTCATTTACTGATTTCAGGCGCTCCGTGTCGATATCGGTTGCGATAATCTTTGCCGAATCTTCCGTAAGCTCGGCCAGTTGGGTTGTCTTTGTGCCCGGGGCAGCGCAGAGGTCGAGGATTTTCCATTCGGGCTGTGGATTCAAAAGCCGGGCCGGAAGCGCAGCAGTGATGTCCTGAACGGTAAATAATCCTTCTTTAAAGCCAGGCAATTCCGTTATGGCTTTGGGGCTTTTAAGTCTTATCGTACTCGACTCTCGCAGGTTATCAAGAGGGACTATTTCAAAATCGACGTCTGCGGCGTGGAATTTTTCGGCTAACTGCTGTGTTGTGGTCTTTAGAGTGTTCGGCCTGATATAGATGCTCGGCCTTCGATTACTCGCAAAGCAGATTTGGCGGACTTGTTCTTCGGTGAATTCGTTGAGCCAATCGGTTACGAGCCATTCGGGCAACGAGAAAGCGATTCTGAAATACTCAGCCGGTGAAGTTTGGGGGTCGGCGAGAATATCCGTATCGAACTGACAGCCCGTCGCATTTGATTGCGGAAGCGTTTTTATGGGCTCAGCTCGGGACAATGGAATTTGGCGGTTCTTTATGTGTCTTGTGATTTGGCGGAGGACCGCATTTACAAAGCCTGTTTGCTTTTTACGTGCGAGGGCTTTGGCCATATTTACCGCTTCGTTGACGATTGAATATTCGGGGGTTTGGGGACAATAGATAAGCTCGAAAGAGGCGATGCGGATGATGTTGAGCAGCTTAGGTTGTATCCTTTCGACAGGACGGCCTGAGAATTCGGCTATCACCTTATTGATGGTGGTTTGGTTTCTTATCGTGCCGAAGACGAGGTCGGTGGCGCGCTGGGTTTCATTGGTTTGATGGAGTAAATCACTTAAGATGGCAGCAGCGTATCCGCGTTTTGGGTCGAAGCGATTTAAGGCAGCCGCTGCAATTTCACGTGCGGTATTTTTGCTGTGGCCGGTCATTTTATTGCTCAATCTTGATAAAGCGGTCGCCAGCCTGGGTTTGGTGACCATTAATAAAATCCCTGAAGTGCATAAGGCGGGAGCCTGTCGGCTTGATTTTTAGAATCTTCAAGGCGTCCCGGCCGCAGATAACATTGAGGTTTTCATCGAGGGTTCCGGGTGGCAAGTGAGCAAAGTTTGGGTTTGCAACTACTTCGGCCATTGCTATTGTAATCCGCAGAGGTTTTTCCGTTTTTTTGGAGATATAAATTGCCGAAGCGCCGGGCCAAGGCCAAAAGCCTTGTATCTTTCTTTGGAGCATATCAGCTGGTTCGTTAAAGTTTAGAAAGCCATCGGATTTCTTGAGCTTGGGCGCCAAGGTGGCTTTGGAATGGTCCTGCGGGGTATAGACGGCTGTGCCGTTGGCGATATTATCAAGTGTTTCCAATAACAGCGGGGCGGCCATTTGTACCATTCTGTCGTGAAGCTGACCGGCTGTTTCATCGGGGAGTACTTCAGTTGTTGCCTGGGCCAGGATGTCACCGGCGTCCATTTTTTCAGCTAATGTGATTATACTGATGCCTGTTTGTTTTTCTCCATTGATTATGGTCCAGTTTATGGGTGCAGCTCCGCGGTATTTCGGCAGCAGGGAGGAGTGTACATTAATGGCCCCTTTGGGCGGCAGATTGATTAGCTGATTTCCGATTTTCTGGCCAAATGCGATTACGACAATCAGGTCCGGCTCACAGGCTGAGATTTCTTTGATTATCTGCGGTGCGTTCACGTTATTCGTTTCAACGCAAGGTATCGAATTTGAATCCGCCCATCGGGCTACGGGCGTGGGCGTCGGCTTTCTGCCCCTGCCAGCCGGGCGTGGAGGCTGAGTTACGATAAACCGGAGATTGTGACTGGAACGGGCCAAAACATTCAGGCACTCAAGGCCGAACTCTCCACTGCCGAGATAGATTATTTTCATAATACTCGATGCTCGATTTTCGATACTCGATGCCTGAATTTCAAGTATCGTGTATCAATTTTTCAAGAGTCAGCTTTCACGCTTCTTTTCGTGCTCTTGGCTAAGTTTTTTTAGCTGTTTTCGGCGTGCGATTTTTGCGGTCTGTCCCATACGGCTGACGATAGTAACACCGTTGATATGGTCATTTTCGTGCTGTAGGGCCCTCGCGAAGAGGCCGTCAGCTTCCTCGGTAAATTCATTCCCATCAAGGTCGGTTGCAATAACCTTGCACTTTTTGTATCGCCGAATCCTGGTGAAAATGCCTGGCACGGAGAGGCAGCCCTCTTCCACCGCATCAAGCTCGCCAGTCGGTGTAACGTCTGGATTTATAAAGACTTTGACAGACTCTCTATTTCCATCAAGTGATATGATAAAGAGCCGCAGCGGCACGCCAATCTGCGGCGCTGCCAGCCCCACGCCCTTGTTCTTTATCATAATATCTATCATCTTCTCGACCAACTGGCGGATATTATCGTCGATTTTTTCAACGGGCGAAGCCGACTTTGCTAAAACGTCAGCCGGATAATGTGTGAGTTGGCATTTTTCAATATCTATCACTATTCGTGCTCCACTGCTCGTGGCTTACGGCTCAATATATGACAGCTATCCGTCGTCGAATTCGTCGCCATCGAATATGTCACCGAGGTAGTACTTTCTTACGGTCTCGTCGCGGACGATCTCGGCCGGTGAACCGGAACCTATGACCTTGCCATGGTCGATTATGTAGGCCTTTTCTACAATCTCAAGCGTCCTTTCTACATTATGGTCGGTAATTAGAACACTGAGTCCTGAAGCGACAAGCCGGCGAATCTCCTCCTGCAGGTCACCGACAGCAATAGGGTCAACGCCGGTAAACGGCTCATCCAAAAGAATCAATGAAGGGTCGGTTACCATAGCACGGGCGATTTCGAGTTTTCTTCGCTCGCCTCCCGACAGGAACCTTCCCTGGCTGTCAGCGACCTCTCGAAGCGAGAAACGGTCAATGAGCATATCAGCTTTGCGGTCGCGCTCGGCTTTTGTGACAGACATGGTTTCCAGAATAGCATAAAGGTTGTTTCTGACGCTGAGGCGCTGAAAAATGCTCGGCTCCTGTGAAAGATAGCCAAGGCCGAGGCGGGCACGCTTGTACATTGGCAGCTTCGTAACATCGTCGTCCTGGAACAAGACCTGGCCGCTGCTGGGTGTAATCATACCGACAATCATTCTGAAGGAGGTGGTCTTTCCGGCGCCGTTTCTGCCGAGCAGGCCGACAATTGTGCGCTGACCAACCGCAACAGATATTCCGTCTACAACAGCCCTGCCGGAATATTTCTTCACCAGCCCACGAGTTTCAAGAAGTACCATATTTCGTATCTCGTATTTCGTATCTTGTATTTCGTGTCTTATATTTCGTAGGCGGTATTATAGCGATAACCACAGCCAAAGCAAGCCGTATTTAGTCTTTAATATCTATATTGCCCACGATTGAATAACGGTTGTTGGAACAACCTATAACCTGTTTTTTCTTTGAAAGCCAATAAATATTCTGGCATTTGGGCAGATTTTTTGCTATAAGGTAAGGTTTTGCGAAAGACAAGGTCAAATATTTACTTGAGGATACGTATGTTTGCTGTTCTTAGCGATATACATTCCAATCTCGAAGCTCTAACAACGGTCCTGGCTGATATCGAAAAGCGCGGCATCAAGACGATTTATTGTCTCGGTGATGTCGTCGGCTACGGAGCAAATCCAAGGGAATGTCTGGATTTGATAATAGAGAAAACCAAGTGGTGCGTTCTGGGTAATCACGATTACGCGACCCTTTATGAGCCAACAAATTTTAATTACGGCGCAGAACAGGCAAGCTTCTGGACCCGCTTTGTTTTGGAAACAAACCATCAAAATGACTCGCCTGAGGCCCACGACAGACGCTGGAGCTTTCTGGGTGAGCTGCCGATGCGTCGAACGCTTAAAACAAAACTGGGAACAAATTCAGCGATAATAGATTTTGTTCACGCCTCGCCGAGAAAGCCAATTAATGAATACATCTTTCCCGATGATGTTTACACCAATCCGGCGAAGGTTCGGCTTCTGTTCGAGCGTGTCAAGCATATCTGCTTTGTAGGCCATACGCATATGCCGGGCGTATTTCTTGATGAGCCTGACTTCTATCTGCCCGATGAGCTGAACAAGGTTTATCCGATTATCGCTGAAGAGAAAGCGATTATCAATATCGGTTCTGTCGGACAGCCAAGAGACAAAGACAAACGTGCAAGCTACGTGTATGTGGATGGAAACGAGGTGCACTTCGTCCGTGTGGAATACGATTTTGAAACTACTATAAAAAAAATACAGGCAATTGAACAATTGGATAGCTTCCACGCTGAAAGACTTCGGGACGGAAGGTAAGAAATTTAGGATTGAGAATATAGAATGAACTTCAGGATTATTTTAATTTTGATTGTGGTCGGCTTTGTTGCGTTCTGCGGCTGGCTTGTTATTGAATCGGGACCATGTGAAAATTGTCGGCCTGAAAGAGGGCCGTGTATACTCCTGCAGCAAACGACGGCTACCGAAGGCAAAGAGGGAGCAAATGCCGCTTGGGTAAAGAAAGAGACACCGGAGAAAGCGGCTCTTGCAGGTTTCCGCGCATACGACGCACCAGCTACAAGCGTTACGTTAGGCTCAACCGACCCTAAGAGCAATTATATGTTCCAACTGGAACTGAGTTCCAAAGGTGCGGCCATCAGGAGCGCGGTCTTTAGCGGATTTTATGACCGTGACCCCAACAACCCCCAGCCGCTGCAAATTCTATCGCCAGTAAAGCTATATAACGGCAGTGAAGTCCTGTCTATGGCCAATACGAGCTTTGTATTTGTTAAGCATAAATCACTACTGGATCTGGATATGTTGCACTGGGAAAGCCTGGGCGTTGAAAAAGGAGCGGACGGTTCCCAGACAGCCATCTTCAAAACAGTCATCAAGGATTCGAACGACGTGCCGGTCTTGACATTGGTCAAAAGTTATAAGATTACAGCAGGCAGCTACCTTCTGGATTGCGATTTCACGATTGAGAACCTGACGGACAGTGAGCAAAAAGTACGTTTCAATTTAGGCGGGCCGATAGGACTTGGCAGGGAGTCTTTCAGGTCCGACATGAGACAGGTCATAGCGGGCTTTAGAAATGCGGAAGGTCAGGTGGTCAGCACAGGACTTAATACCAAAAAGCTCAGAAATGCAACAGAGCTTGAGGACAGACGGCTGACAAAACCCGGCGCTAATTTCCTCTGGATCGCCGCTATAAATAAATATTTTGCAGCCATAATTGTGCCGGTTGCGGATGAGGGCAAGGAATTTTGTGACTGGGTGGCAGACAAAACGGGGCGATTCTACAATCCCGATGGAGATGAGCGTTCCAACAGCGGCGATGAGACAATCGGGCTGGATTTGAAAATCGCAGCAAACACACTTGCTGAAGCGGGCCAGGCCAACAGCGAAAAAACATATAAGTTTCAGTTTTATCTTGGGCCAAAAGACAAGAGCCTTTTCGATAAGACGGAACTGTATGAAAAGCTGGGCTTTGCCCATACGATAACTTTTATGCCCTGTTTTTGTTGTCCCACGTGCCTTATCAATCCGATAGCCTTTGCGATATTGGCGCTGATGAAATGGATGCATGGCTTTTGGCCCTACAACTACGGCGTGGTTATTATCATCTTAGTGTTCATGTTTCGGCTTGCGATGCACCCGGTGACGAAGAAGAGCCAGCTCTCGATGAGGAAAATGACCAAGCTGGGCCCGATGGCCGAGGAGATAAAGAAGAAATACGCCAATAACAAAGCCGAGATGAACAAGCAGATGATGGCTCTTTACAAAAAACAGGGCGCCTCTCCGATAATGGGATTTCTTCCTATGATGGTGCAGATGCCCGTTTGGATTGCTCTTTGGAGCGCGGTATACGCCAGCATTGAACTTCGAGGGGCTGCGTTTTTACCGTTTTGGATTACGGACCTTTCAATGCCGGACGCTCTTTATAGATTTCCAACGACAATAATTGTTCCTTTGTTGGGCTGGAAGATAGAATCGCTAAACCTGCTGCCCCTTATGATGGGCGTGGCCTTTTATCTTCAGCAAAAACTAATGCCGCACCAGGCAGGGGCATCGGCCAATCCCCAGGTCGCTCAGCAGCAAAAAATGATGATGATTATGATGCCGCTGATGTTTCCGCTGATGTTATACAAAGCACCTTCGGGAGTGAATCTGTATATCATGTCGAGTACGTTTGCGGGCGTTTTTGAGCAGTACTTCATCCGCAAGCACATCCGGGAGAAGGAAGAAGCCGAATCTCAGGGTCTGGTATCGGCAACGAGCAAGACGGGCGGAAAAGTCAAAAAGAAAAAGCCCAAGCCGTTCTACAAGATTTAATTGGTCAATGTACGAGCTTGAAGATACTATCGCAGCCATCAGTTCTCCGGGGGCGGGCCAAAGAGCTATTGTTCGCATAAGCGGACGCCAGACAATCGATACATGCGAGCGGATTTTCAGCTCCCCAATCCCAAAAGATAGAAGCGGAGTTTTGTCAGGACGTATAGCTGTCGACTCGGAGCTACAAGTTGATGCAACGCTGTACCTGTTTTTGGCTCCGCATTCCTATACCGGTGATGACATTGCCGAGATTCATATCCATACAAACGCGGCCGTAACTGAGGCCTTAATGGGTAATCTGCTTTCGGCCGGCGGGCAGATTCGTATGGCGGGGCCAGGTGAATTTACTGCGCGGGCATATCTTAACGGCAAAATGGATTTGACCCAGGCCGAGGCCGTGAATGAAATTGTAGTAAGCAGCAATAAGTTTCAATTGGCTGCATCTGAGAAACTTCTTGCCGGTCGATTGGGAGAAACCACGTCAAAAATACGCTCGGAATTGATGGACTGCCTTAGTTTGATAGAGGCGGGTCTTGATTTTAGCGGCGAAGATATCGAGTTTATAACCCGCCCGGAGGCGGCCGAAAGATTAACGCAAATAAACAATGAGCTTGAGAGGCTGTTATCGGGCAGTGTCAGATATGAAGAGGTAGTTGATTTGCCGGCGGTGGGAATCGCCGGTGCGACCAACGCCGGAAAGAGCAGTCTGCTCAACAGGTTACTCGGTCAGGAAAGAAGCATTGTCTCTGAACTGCATAAGACAACGAGGGATGTGTTGACGGGCATGTTGACGTTGGCCCACTGCAAATGTGTGCTGTTCGATTGCGCGGGGTTGATAAGCCAGCCGAATGAAATCCTCGATGAATTAGCACAGCAGGCGGCAATCGAGGCGCTGCGAAACAGCTCTGTGGTCGTATTTTGTGTGGATGTCGCAAAAGCAGACTGGAACGAAGATATTTCAATACGCACACTTATAGAACCAGAACTTCTGATACCGGTGGCAACAAAAACGGATTTGCTCTCAGAAAAGTTGTTGGCTAAGCGGCTCGGCGAGCTAAATGAATCGTTCGGCGTCGAGTTTTTGCCAACCTCAGTAGAAACCGGGGGCGGTATAGAACTTCTGCGAGAGACAATCGATAGAAAAATAGTTGAGCTGACGGTCGGGTCGGGTGGTAGCGGGCAGGTCCCGGAGCACATATCGAGTGTTGCTCTTACAACGAGACATAAACAGGCGGTCACCGAGGCAATTGATAATATCAGCGAATCCATTAGTGAATTGAAGGGTGGCAACGATGAGGTTGGCGCAATGATGCTGCGGGCGGCTTACCAGGTGCTTTTCGATATAGAATCGGCCACGGGTGGAGGGGGTCGGGCCGATGAGCAGATATTAGAAAGAATATTCAGCCGGTTCTGTATAGGCAAATAAACCGAAGCAAAAAAATTTTCAGCATCTTTAGAAGGCCGTGCCAAACTGTTCGATAACAACAATTAAAAGGCTTTTGTCCTCAGTGTCGTCTGCGTGTTCCCAACAGAACAATATCCCTTAGAGAATTCTTATTTTTTGCCGACATCCATTTTTTTTCGAAGTCCGGGCCCTGCGATATCTGAGCAATCGCCGAAAGGGTCTGAAGGTGAAAATGACGCTCATCTTTGGTGCCGACTATGACAAAAACAGCGTGCACTTTCGGGTGCAAATCGGAAAAGACAATTCCTTCCCTGCATCGGGCGAGAAGAATATTTAGGAGCTGCTTTCCCGGTATAATAATGTGCGGTATCGCAAGGCTCGGGCTGAGGACAGTGCTGCTTTGTTTTTCTCTGTTATGCAATAGTTTTAAGAGAAATCCTGATTCCCGGTTTAATCTCGGAGCCATTTCCCCGGCAACTATTTTGAAAAAGTCGGATACCTTTATTGCTTTTTCGATATCCAGAATGACGCAATTTTCGATGATATTGTCAAACCTGTCTTTAACAATTTCGTCTCTTTCCCTGATAATTTCTCTCAGCTCGGCTTCCAAAGAGTGAGTCGTCAGCTCTTTTGCCGTTATTCTTTCAATGACGTGCAGCAGCGCATATTCTCTGTTTGTTCTGATTCGCCCGTAAAACCAGTACACAAAGATTCCGCCCATAAACAGAATCAGACTTATCAAATGGGCTTCCTTTCCCATTTGAAATATCAAGAAGAGGAAGGCCACAATCCCTGCGATTTGCATCCAGGGATACAAAGGAGTTCGGAAATGCGGGCGATAATTTTGCAAACGGCTTTCTCTCAAGATTATCAGGGACACGCAGGCGAGGATATTTGTGAGGATAAGCACAACCGAAGCGGCTTCCACAAGTATCTTGAGCCTGAGAAATAAAGCTATTACTACAAATATGCCCGTCAGAAATAAAGCGTTGTGAGGCGTTCTGAATCTTTCGTTGATTTTGGCAAGGGACGGCGGCAGCAAACCATCGGCGCTTAAAGGCACCAATGACCTTGCGGCAGTCATTATACCGGCATTGGCCGTGGAGAGAAAAGCGAGGATGGCAGCAACAGCCAAGGCAATTCTGCCCCATTGACCCATAAAAACAGCCGCCCCGTCGGAAATCGGAGTCATTGAGTTTTGTAATTCAGCAGGGTCAAGCACGCCTGCGGTCACAAGGATCATAAAGGCGTAAAAAATGCTAACTACCAGCAGCGAAAGAACCATCCCCAACGGTATGTTGCGAGCGGGATTCTTTATTTCTTCGGCAATACTGGCGATTTTTAGAAGACCTGCGTAAGAAACAAAGACAAAACCCGTTGTGAAAAGCACAGCGGGCAGTCCTTTGGGCGCAAAAGGCTCAAGGTTTGTAATTTTGACTTTCGGCAAACCAAGCACTATGTACAAAAGCATAAGTGCAAACAAACCGAGTACGAGAACAAGCTGGATCCTGCCCGCTTCTTTGATACCAACAAGATTAATAACCAGAAAGAGAAGGCAAAAAGAAACCGCGATTATATGTATGTCGATGTCAACAATAAGTGTTGTAAAGACAGACATACCTACCAATGCAAAGGCACTCTTCATAGCCAGAGAGAACCAGCTCAGCAAGCCGGCGGCAGTCCCGACAGCCGGGCCCATACTTCGGATAATGGTAAAGCAGTCACCTCCCGCCTTCGGCATTGCTGTGGTCATCTCGGCAATGCTCAGCATACCGGGTATTGACAGAAGCCCGGCAAGAAAATAGCAAACAATAACAGCAGGTCCCGCCTCTGCATAGGCCATACCGGGCAGAATAAACAAACCTGAACTTATCATCGCTCCGGAGGCAATGCAAAATACAGCAAACAAATTGAGATCTCTTTTTAACCGCAAGATACCGATCCCATTCAAGTGTTCTTCAACACAATTTTTGCCGCGTTAATCGATCCAAAATACTAACCTGCCACATATAAATTAACAATATCTACTTTGAGGACTCCCCTGATGTTCAGATATATATACAGCCGGCAGACCTTTTCCGACCTGTACAAGTGCACAAATAAAAAAAGCACAAGTCGTTGGTCTGCCTGTGCTTTTTTTAAGGAGTCAAAAACCGTTAACTATTCGGTTTTTTATTTATCTTTTGCTTCGAATTCGGCGTTGATTATGTCGTCTTTGCCCTTTCTTTTAACTACACTTTCGGGCGTCGGTTTGTTATTCGGTTTTATCTTTGGCTTCGAATTCGGCGTCGATTACATCCTCACCGCCTTTTCTTTTAACTTCTCCCTCTGGTGGTGGTGGAGCCTGCTCAGGCTGGGCGGGCTGGGCGGAGGCCGCCTGCTTCTTAGCCGCTTCTTCGTAAAGCACCTTGCCCAACTCCTGTCCAGTTGTTGAGAGGTTTTCAACGGCCTTCTTTATCGCATCGGCATCCTCACCTTTTACGGCCTCTTTCAAGTTGTTTACAGCACTTTCGATATTGCCGCGGGTTTCTGCAGAGACCTTGTCTCCGTGCTCTTTGAGAGTTTTTTCCATTGAATAAATCAACTGGTCGGCCTGGTTCTTCAAATCAATAACTTCTCTTTTTTTCTTATCTTCCTCGGCATGTGCCTCGGCGTCCTTGGTCATCTTCGAAACCTCTTGTTCGCTCAGGCCCGAACTGGATTTAATCTCGATGGATTGCTGCTTGCCGGTGCCGAGGTCTTTGGCCGATACGCTCAAAATACCATTGGCGTCGATATCAAAGGCAACCTCAATCTGGGGAATGCCTCTCGGGGCCGGTGGGAGCTCGGTAAGCTGGAATCTGCCGAGTGTGCGGTTGTAGGTGGCAAATTCCCTCTCCCCCTGCAGGACATGGATGTCGACGGTGGTCTGACTATCGGCAGCGGTCGAGAAGACTTCTTTTTTACTGGTTGGGATGGTGGTATTTCTCTCAATCAATTTTGTCATAACGCCGCCAAGGGTCTCGACTCCGAGCGAAAGCGGCGTTACGTCTAAAAGCAGAATATCCTTTACGCCTGCATCACCAGCCAGTACCGCCCCCTGGATTGCGGCTCCCAGGGCAACGACCTCATCGGGATTGATGCTTTTGTTAGGCTCCTTTCCAAAGATATCTTTAACAATCTCCTGTACCTTTGGAATCCTTGTTGAGCCACCCACAAGGAGAACCTCGGAGATATCGCCTGCGGAAACTTTCTTATCTTCCAGAGCAATGCGGCAGGGACCCTTTAACCTTTCGAGAATCGGCTCAACGAGGGATTCGAACTTGCTTCGTGTAATGGTAATCTGCAGGTGCTTCGGGCCGGAAGTGTCGGCTGTGATAAAGGGCAAGTTGACGGTGGTTTCAAGCTGTGAGCTAAGCTCACATTTTGCCTTTTCGGCCGCCTCTCTCAGGCGTTGATGTGCCATTGAGTCATCACGGAGGTCGATTCCCTCGGTCTTTTTGAACTCGTCGGCCAGATAATTAATAAGGGCCTCGTCCAAGTCGTCACCGCCGAGGTGAGTATCGCCGCTTGTGCTGAGGACTTCGACAACGTCGTCGCCTATATCGAGAATGGATATGTCGAAAGTTCCTCCGCCGAAGTCAAAGACGACAATCTTTTCGTTCTTTTTCTTTTCAAGGCCATAGGCAAGTGCGGCAGCGGTTGGCTCATTAATAATTCTCTCGACCTTCAGTCCCGCTATTTTCCCGGCGTCCTTTGTTGCCTGGCGCTGTGAGTCATTAAAGTAAGCGGGTACCGTAATAACGGCACTGGTAACTTCTTCGCCCAGATAGTCCTCTGCGGTCTTTTTCAAGTCCTGCAAAATCATGGCCGAAATTTCCGGCGGTGTATATTCTTTTCCTCGTGCGTGGACCTTGACCAACTCTTCCGGGCCGCCGGTAATTTTGTAGGGCACGATCTTTTCCTCTTCCGAGACTTCACTGTGTCGTCTGCCCA
>JBARPZ010000348.1:0-1741 GCA_049643445.1 Sedimentisphaerales bacterium | reverse complement strand
TAATTGAATATTGCGGTGTGTTAAAAGAGTATACGGCAGACTTTATTGAAGTGATGGATGTTGATTTCGAGGCAAAAGAAGACGAGCCGGCCAAAAAGGCCGATTTGGTTGTGCCCCGGAAATACGGTGTCATCCGACATCTTGGAGAATAGTAGTCGTGCTGCGAAATAACGGGAATTATGGAATCTAAGGCCCCGAAAGAAATTCGAATCGGGTAAAGGAAAGTTCAATAGAGGCACCTGAGTTGCCGAAATATAAAGGGCAAGTTTCAAAAAATGTGGCCTTAGAATATATTGTACGCCTTATAAATTGATTGAAAAGGAGAAATGAGATGAAGCGATGTATTTTGATTATGGTGTTGGCGACTATGTTTGCACCGGTGGCTGTGTTTTCTCAGGAAATCGAGCAGCGGGAAGACCCCGAGTACCAGATGGAAATGCGCAATATGGAGATGGAGCTGGAGCAGCGCGATGCGGAAATGGGCTTTCAGCGGAGTATGCAGGAGCTTGAGTTGGAGAAAAATAGGATTGAACTGGAGCGTCTGCGAAGAGGACATAAGGACAGATCGCATAAGAAGCATCCATTTCTGTTATTGGTCATAATTGTCCATATCCTTGTGGCGGTTTGGGTGTACCAGGATATACGGAAGCGGAACGCCGGGTCCGGTATATGGATAGTGATTGCGCTTTTGGCCGGCCTGCTTGGTGCATTAGTATACGCTGTCGTTCGGATTGGCGATAACGACAAAAAGAAAGCGTAAGCAGCGTTAATTGATTTTTGCCAAATGGCTTCTGCCATTTGAGATTCATCGCTGCGCTCGCAGTGACAGGGGAGAAACAGGAAGAAGTGGCCGGTCAGGTTTATATAGGGATAGCAGGTTGGTCATATCCGGACTGGAAAGGGATTGTGTATACCCGGCCGGGGATTGACCAGCTTGAGTACGTGAGCGGATTCGTTGATTGCCTTGAGATTAACAGCACCTTTTACCGGCCACCATCTGAAAAAAATTCAAAATCATGGCTTAAAAGAACTTCACAGCGGCCGCATTTTTTCTTCACAGCAAAGCTCAATCGCGACTTTACCCATGAAGGCAAAATAGATGCTGAGATGGTAAAGCAGTTTCATACAGGTTTTGAACCTTTGCTCGAAGCTAATAAATTAAAACATCTGCTGGTCCAGTTCCGTTACGACTTTGCTGATTGCACAGATAACCGCCGGCTCTTATCGCAGATTGTAAAAAACTTCTCCGACGCTTTTGACCTGGCCGTAGAGGTAAGGCATAAATCGTGGCAGCAGGAAGATGCATTGAAGTTCCTGGAAGGGCTCGGCGTTTCGGTCTGTAACCTTGATTATCCAACCACACACAATTCATTCGATATGCAGCATTGCACGGTCGGCAGAACCGGCTATTTTCGATTGCACGGCAGAAATGAAGAACAATGGTTCAGCAAAGCCGGCAGAGATGAAACTTACGACTACTATTACAACAGCGATGAGCTTGGCCAAATAAAACAAAGGATTGATAAACTGGCCAATGCCTTTGAGACCCTTACTATTATCGCTAACAACCATTATCGAGGTGCTGAGCTCGCCAATGCCCTTGAGCTAAAGGCGTTACTGAGCGGCCAAAAGCAGCTCGTTCCCGAAGGTTTATTAAAAGCCTATCCGAATCTGGCAAAAATTGTCATGGAAACAGATAACTCCCAAATGAAATTGTGGAGTTGAATATGGGATTGCTTCA
>JBARPZ010000347.1:0-7600 GCA_049643445.1 Sedimentisphaerales bacterium | reverse complement strand
CAGTAGACCTTATCTTGTCTGAGTTTGCTCGAAAGGCGGGTCTCAAAGTAGAAAAAATATTCACCCTCCAGATTGGAAAGGGAAATAGTAGCCAACAAATGGGTCAATATGGAAGGGATGCATTAAGGAAATGTGTCTATCTTTGGAGGAAACCCAATTGACTACATCCATAAGTTACAAAGCCCACCTAACTTCAAGTAACTGCCTCGTCACCCCTCACGAGGAAACACGCGCCGGCTTTATTTCTCTAGCCCTCGAAAAAAACAGAAAAGCCTCTCCTTTTGTCGAAGAAGCGAAGGCCCTAAGAGTATTAGCGTCAAAAGCTTCTGAGCCACAAGACCTATTAAAAATTAAAGAAATAAAACCATCAATCTTAACTGCTTCAGGTATATCTGATAAGGCTACTAATCATCTTTCCGAGGATGATAAAACCGAAGCAATTAAAGGATTAATAAGAAACTTTTTGGAACCTTCTGGAAAAGACTTTGTGGATGAATTGGTCTATAGATTCCTACTGACGAGGGGAGATTCACTTGGTGGAAGTCTGAGAAACCTCGCTGGTTCTCTAGGTGAAAGAAAATTTACTAGAGGACTTATTTCTACCTTGTCGATTCAGGCCATAAACTATAAATGGCTACATTCGAAATCCAAGAAATGGATTAAAGGCTCGTCGGATGATTCTGGTATTGAATTGCATCTGAAAGGATTAAACTGGCATACTTCGGGAGACAGAACACTTATATATAATCTAACTGTACCCCTTATTAAAAAAAATGTGGACCTATGCCTCTTTGACTGCACTCATAATGAGATTATATTTGGGAATAATAACAAATCTTGCCACTTGATCCCCAATAAATATATCGCTTTGGGTGAGTTAAAAGGTGGGATAGATCCTGCTGGCGCAGACGAACATTGGAAGACAGCGAACTCTGCTCTGGGGCGTATTAGAACAGCCTTCCGAAAAAGTAAGCATAATCCAGTAACTTTCTTTATAGGCGCTGCTATTGAGAAGGCTATGGCTAAGGAAATATTTAATCAGCTCAGAAAAGGAGTCTTATCTAACGCGGCAAATCTTACTAATGAAAAGCACCTCGTTTCTATTTGTAAATGGTTAGTGCAGCTTTGAATAAATAATTAACGATAAAATATACAATTCACCATCAGCGGCCGGCATGTCCGTAGTGAATAGAATAACTTGCAACGGCTGGAATTTCTGGAAATATAAGGACGGAAATGGCAATTTGGTTAAATTACAGACATTAAGGAAATAAAACACATTAACGAGACAATCGCCGCTCACGGCGGCTGGCCCATAAGATAACCCCGGCCTTTCTGGGTCCCTGCCTAAGACTTGCAGGGATTCGGGCAGGCAGGATAGAACTTATGAAAGAAAAGAACCCTACGAAGGTTGAGTGTTTATGAGGTATGCAGGCCTTACCGATGAGCCGGAACAAAGAAAACGGGAACGTGGCAACCCTCGCGACTTCAAAGTTATGCAGCAATTCACTTCCGAGACGTCTGCCCGGCAATGGGAAAGGAGAATGCTGGCCCAGGGGTATGAGCAGGATACCACCGGCAAAGGCTGGAAATATGGCTATACCTTTTCAATTTCAATCCGAAGGTAGCTCGCAGCTTGTTGCGCCCGGCCAATAAAATAAGAAAACCTATCGCGAAGCGATTCCATAATTTAACATTGCCTGCCCCGTGAGATAGCAAAGCGTTATCTCACTGGGGTCCATTTTAATCTTTGATTTCTCTTTCCAATCCCTAACCCCCGCTAAGTTAATGCCGAACAAATCCTCATTGTAAGGCCCTCAGCCGGGTTTTTGAGGTGCAGTCGGCATCAATAACTTCTTGTTTGACAACGATGAATTTTTTTAATTTATTCCTTGCGTCACATCGGTTATTATGTTATACTGAGTTTTTTAGTGGAGAATATTCTTCCATCTCTCAGGAGTATCCCCCAATAAATTAAGAACGAGAGATACTATTTATGCGGCCTAAAACAGGCCAAGGAGAAGTAAAAGTGAGTACAGGTAAAGTAAAATGGTTTAATTCAAGTAAGGGATTTGGTTTTATTTCTCCGGATGGCGGCGGTAACGATTTGTTTGTCCACCATTCGGAGATCAAAACATCGGGCTATGCATCGCTCGATGAAGACCAGAGTGTTGAGTTCGAGATTGGAGAGGGCAAAAAAGGCCCATGTGCGACCAACGTAACACCGGTTTAGGCAAACGACAAGGCTTGAAAGAATCGAAAGGCCCTGCAAAATGGCAGGGCTTTTTTTATGTGTATACTGCATCAATCTACTCCGAAACAAACCAAATCCCGCCGGGGTGGTTTAGGATTAATCTAAGGTGCTGCATCATATCGATATTATTTTGTTCCTACAAAATGATGATATGGTGTATTAAGTTTTTGGTTCTCAGACATCCGGTTGCGATGTACATGACAGTGTATTCCATGGTTATAGATACTCAATATCTGTTTGCAGCCCAGAAACGCGCATTTCCTGTCATTAGTAGATGTCTTTAGTTTTTTGCTCATAGTTCCTCCTGTAAATAGAGTTCCACACAAAAAAAGCTGCAAAGGTTAGTTATCTTCCTTAGCAGCTTAAAGAGTTTCTAATCTTTTGCGTTTTTATCATTTTACCACAATATTGGGCTTTGTCAAACAATCATTTAATAAATAAGTGACCGACCCTCGCAGCGCAGCCTCTCGTTTAGCGTCCGCCGGCACGGCGGACTTCCGCTTCGCTTATAGGTGCAATTTTTCTGTCAATTATGTATGTTCTCGTATTTGTCGTACTTAACCTGTAGTAATCGGCCGGCTTTAGCCGTAGCTTTTGCCTTCTTCATCCACGTAAAGAGTTTTTTTGGCGTGCTTTATCACCTTAATTGCCTTCGGCAGCTCGTTGAGTTTGGGGATTTTGAACAGCATGCTGCACTTTCGGCACCTTATCCGACGGTCGGCTGCGCTGCTGTCGAGCGACCATGTGCCGCCACATCCCGGGCATTTTGCAATAATCTGCATCGGCAGAGACCTTTCTTTGGGCCAAGCACTAAAATTCGAGGCCAACCTAAGCACAAAGTATTTTAGCCGCAGATGCGATTGGCATCCATCATAAACCTGGCCGGGGAATCCTCTTCACCATGTCCTATAATATGGCTTTATCACAAGCGGTTTCGCCGTGAGTATAAAAAGTCTGAGACCTGTGGCCCAGGCTGAGCGATTTGGCTTGATTTAGATGTTTGAATGTGCTAAAATGGCTTTTATTGGGGTGTGGTGAAATGATAAAGAGGATTCCATGCAGAGTTGTCAGATCCAAGCCTATCGGCAAAAGCCGAGATGTGGGCAGGTCCAATCATTTCCACCACAAGATTGGCGATGATGCTACGGGGATTGCTCAGAGTAAGTACACGAGCAAACCGACCACCTATACACGCCTGTTGGAGATAACAAGCGTGTCCATGGACAATGGCTTAGCCGGACAGATTCTTGATTGTTACGTTTGAGGTTAGGCTTTGTGATTTAAGAGTAAGGGCGTGGAGTCCAATAGATAGTGCTGTTTCCAATAAACAAGTTTAACTTTTTGATTCGCCTCCAGCGACACTGTTGAAATAGATTCCTCCGCTTCGGCACGCCAGAGGCGTGCCTTCGGTCGGAATGACAGTATATATAGAACGTTACCCCCACTCGCGTGCCTTCGGTCGGAATGACAACAGGTACAGAATGTTACACTCACTTTTTAGAAACGACAATAGCTTATACCAAATCTTTCAAATGGTGTCTTAGATAATAACGGCATTGGGACAGTATCAGCGCGCTGGTCATTATGGCGACAAAGACGGGAGGTGAGACCTCATTTATCACGACGGCCAAGGCCGTGCCTGCGGCCGGCGGGTGTTCGACGTCCAAAACTACCATTAGAAAAATTGCGAGCCCGACTGCGCAAGGATACTCAACGAAATAAGGCAGGGCGGTGAAGTAGAATATAGCTCCCGAGGCCAGGCCGACCAGATGACCGCCAAGGACGTTTCTTGTTTTCGCGGAGACGGCTTTGGGCATTGCGAATACGATAAAACTGGTGGCGCCCATTGCGCTGGTTACGACCATTTTGTCCCTGCCCAGAACGAGGACGAGGATAAAGAGGGCAAGGGCAGCCAAAAAGCTTTGCAGGATGTAATATATCCAAAGCTTTTTGAATTTTTCTGTAATTGTGGCGTTCAATTTCATATTTGACGGGGCCATTATACTTTCACAGTCCAGGTTGTAAACAAAAGAACGGCGAGGTATGAGTAATCTTCGGTTGCCAAGTTTACACATTTCCTCGCCGAGTTTATAAAATCCATTCAGGCTTCTGATTCGACCTTCCGTGGTCAGCCCTGCGATTTAATATTTTTTCAGCTAAGTCATTTATATCCCAAAATCTATGATATTTTCTGCGGCAGCTCGAATATTTTCCGGACTTTCAAGTTGACCGGAGAGCAGAAGCTCTCTTGCCGCTGCTACGACATCGTCGTCGGCCTGCGGGACCTGCATTGCCTGGTCAATAAGAGAGGCATAATTAACCTGCACGGAAACATCCGCATCGCTATTTTTAGCATTGCTGCCGGAGTTGAGCTGCCTGGAAGATAATTCATCCAAAAGCTCTCTTATCTGGTTAGTTTGTATTTTTCCTATCATTGTGTACTATTCTCTCATTGTTAATCCATAATTCTTTTCGCAAATCTTTGATAAAACTTTAGGATTTTTTGCCGATTTTTCATTTTTTTTCAAAGTTAACGTTTTTTTTGGACGAAAAAGCGCATTTGTGAACATTTCTTTCTCGCTATATTGTTTCGGCCACCTCATAAGCTACAAACTTGATAAACTCAAGCGGACTAACGGTTACTAACTGTTCACGCAAAGGTGCAAACCCCGATCGCTTTTGATACTGGAAATAGTTTTTGATTCGATACTCAGTTGTTTTATCGGAGTTGTCCCAAATTTGCTCAAGAGCCCACAGTAACTGCCCATCCCGAAGGTCCACAAGCTTCAGGCGAAGACCAATAGCCATATGAGGATAAGGCTTGAATTGAGAAATAGTACCAATCAATACCGCATCGCACTTTAATGTCTTTCGGATAGCGGTTAATTGGTCAAGTGTGTATGTCGGAGGGACTGCCAATGCGCTATTTTGCGTCTGATAACCCGAATTTAAGTCCAGCTGCAAACTGCGCCACGCAGGATTATTCCGGTGGACAACAGCTAATCCGAAAGGCTGTTTCTTCTGCAAAGCCTGGAAAAGCGTTTCGGTTACATCAGTGGAAATTTGTGGGTAACTCGATTTGTTGTCCAACTCAACTAAAGCAGTTCTGCCAACGGTGGACAAATCCTTATCCGGATTTAGATAATAGTACTCGGGCATCGGTGGAGAAACTGTATAGAACTGGCATGCAGATAAAAGCACCGGCAGCAACAACAATATTGTGAATCGCCCAGCGTAAATCGTATGCCGTATCTCATTGAAGATGTGAGATATTAACAATGTGATACGAACAACACGATACGATAATATTGTTTTCAAGGTATTCATTTGCTTTACCTAAAGAAAGTTAAGATTTTCTATCCCTCTGCTTTCTTTCGAGGGGAAGAATCGGTGCTGGTTTCAGTTGGCGATATGGCGGTTGAGCCTGCATTTTCATTCTGTGCCGATTCTGTCTTGACCTCTCCGCCGAGAATTTTAAGTATCCTGAGCAGCGCTTGCAGTTGAGTGGTATCGGCGTCACGCATCTCATCACGAAAACCCATTATGTCGGTCCTCCAATTATTCAATTCAATACGCATTTCAATCATAAGGTCATTTGCCTCAGTTAATTCCTTTTGCGTTTGCTGCAATTGAGCCCTAAGAGCGGTGTTCAGGTCTTTAATCTGGCGGTTCCTGGTAATGAGGTCCTGGTTTTCCTGGTTCAGGCCAGCCGCCTCTTCGGAGATTTTGGCGTATTTTTGCGATAATTCTATCGCGGATTCCACTGCGGTTGGGCTTTGTGAGGCTGGTTCCCGGAATCTTTTCGCAATAGAACCGCTCGGTTGTTGTTTGACGTTTTGTTGCGGTTGTTTAACAGAGCCAGGCTGAACAGAGAATTTTCCCGGTCCTTTAGTAACCGCGCAGCCTAATTGCAGAGAAATTAGGAGTGATGAGATTAGTGAAATCATAATTTTTTGTTTAGCTTGCATTTTGTTTTTCTCCATTTATTATGTTTTCGTCAGGCATTTGGTCAGGGACACCGGCCTGACCGTTTTGTGTTCCGGTTTCCTCGGTGGTTTGGGTGTCAGTATATTCACATTTTAAATACGTTTTAGTGCCGCAGGAACAGGTTATTTCTATATCAGCGAATTCGGGATGTTTTTCCACGATACGCACCTGCGGGGCGGTCATGGCCGCACTTTGTTCTTTTGGTCCGCCTGTTTGGGATTGCACTTGCGCCACATCGAGACGGAATTGACCTTCGAGTTTAACTTCGTCGCTCTTTAGAATGTGCCCTGCTGTCTTTGGCATTTACTATCCCAACCTTTCATTGGTTCCTGCAAGATAAGGGTTATTGAATCATGCGCAATAATCGATAGTATTTCGGTCATTTTCGTTTTTTGTGATCTCGTCGCCCAGGTCCTGCTCGTCGACCAGGCTGTTTTCTTCCTGTTCGGAATCTTCCTTATTTTCCCGGTGGGTCTGCTGACGGTGCTTTCTTTGTTCACGGCGTTTTGCGGGAGTTAAAACTGGAATATTTTGCAAACTTTCCACCGGCTTTATTGTATTAGAATCATTATCTGCCATCTTTCCACTGCCTTAATTTTACGGAAAGGTTAAATAGAGCACTTGCGTGCAGTTGACTGATACGCGGCTCGGTAATCTCAAAAACCTCGGCAATCTGTTTCATCGTCAGGTGCTGCTGATAATAAAGCAGCACAATTTGCTGCTGCCTTTTGGTCAACTGTTGTATTGCCTCGGTCAACTTTTCTATAAGCTCGGCCCGTTCGATTTGCTGGACAGGAGTAGTTGTGTTAGCTGCCGTCAAGAGTTCACCAAGTGCGGGCGAGTTCTCTCCAAGGGCATCGATTGAGACAAAATGCCGGGCACGTGCACTTTCGAGTGTTTCATAAAGTTTATCAACTGTTATTCCAAGTTTTTCAGCTAACTCGGCGTCAGAAGGAGGAGTGCCTGTCTGCTCTGTGATTTCCCGGGCCAGCTTCATGGCGCTGCGAATCTGCTTATTGAGATTTGCAGGCACAAAAGAGAAGCCTCTCAGCTCATCCAGTACAGCCCCTTTGATCTTAATATAGGCATACGTTTTGAACTCGGCATTGTAAGACGGGTCGAAATCACGGGCGGCCTTTACCAGCCCAACAGTTCCTGCGGAGACCAAATCTTCAAATGATAACGGGGGCTTCAGATACGTTACCACGCGGTGGACTATCTTGCGAACCATAGGCAAAAATTCAGCTATCTGCTCATTCTTGACCGATTGTGTTCTTTGACCAGAGTATGCGCGTAATGCGGCAGTATTTAGATGCTTGCGGCTATCTTTAAGGGTTCCCGAACCCCCCACTGCTTTCT
>JBARPZ010000346.1:0-5209 GCA_049643445.1 Sedimentisphaerales bacterium | reverse complement strand
TCGTAGAGTTTCCGTTCTTTCTCAACGTTTATTCCGAGAGCATCGCGTTTGGCTTCAATGTGTTTTATCATCATGCCGGCAGCTTTGATGGGGTCTCGTTCAAAGGCCCACTTACCACCGAAATCCTTTTCAATTTCGTCAGTCAAATAACGCGTTAGATTCGGAGCGCCGAGGATAGGCAGCGGCTCGGCAATAACCGTATAGACACCTGAAGCAACGAAATACATTCCGATGGAAACAGCCTTTTCTGACATCCATTCGGGTGCGGCGCCGGCAACAGGTAAATCTGAAATATCCTCACCAAGTCCGCCTTCAGCAACTACGTTAGACAAAATCGTCAAAATCCTGCTATTATCCACGCACGAGCCGACGTGAAGCACCGGTGGTATCCCAACTGTTTCACACACCTCTGCCAGACCTTTGCCGCAATATTTCGCTGCCGCATCCGGCCTCATCAGACCCGCCTTCGCGGCGGCAATGGCGCTGCAACCGGTACTCACTACCAAAACATCGTTCTTGATGAGTTCCTTAATCATCGCTAAGTGACATGAATCGTGTACTTGCTTCGTATTATTGCAGCCCACAACCCCAGCGGCTCCGCGAATGCGTCCGTTGATAATATTGTCATTTAGCGGCCGGTAACTTGCGCGGAATCGCCCGCCAAGATTGTAAAAAATATTCTCCGTAGTAAAGCCGGCAATTCCATGCTCCATCGTCTTCGGCACCCTGGCTTTACTTTCTCTTTTTTCAAAATTCTCAATAGCTATCTTGATGATCTGACGTGCGGTTTCCACCGCCTTATCTTCGTGGAATTCGATGTGCTCTGCTCCTTCAATTTTGCACTTTGGTGAAGTTGTAATAAGCTTTGTGTGGAAGCAGCCGCAAAGAGAGCTGAGTGCAGGCATAATGCACTGCACATCCACCAACATAACTTCCACCGCGCCGGTCATTATTGCCAATTCCTGCTGCAGAAAGTTGCCTGCAACCGATATGCCATGACGCATCAGAATCTCATTAGCTGTGCAGCACATACCGGCAAGGTTTATGCCTTCGGCACCTTTATCTTTGGCCATTTTTATAAGTTCCGGTTCCTGCGAGACCGCCACGATTATATCTGACAAACTCGGCTCGTGACCGTGCACAATGATATTGACCTGCTTGGCGTCAAGGACGCCCAGATTAGCACCAAACCGAATTGGCTGAGGACTGCCAAATAAAATATCCGAAAGCTCCGTTGCAATCAGAGATCCACCCCAACCATCGGCCAAGCTGCAACGTATCCCCTGCTTCACCAGGTTTTTGAAGTCAGAGCCCACACCCATGTGCGTCCTGTGCATAATTTCGACGACCTCACGGTCAATGGAGCGAGGAGTTACTCCCTGTTCTTTCCAGATTTTTTGCCTGGTTTTTGGCGGGTAAGCTGCTGCACTGATAAGCGTCCCCTCCTGCTTGCCGAATTCAGCCAATGACGCGTCAGCCAGTTCGCTGGCGATTTCCTTTGTCTCTCTGCCTTCGACCTTGATACCGAATCTCGCAGCGACTTCCCTCAATTTCAACTCGTCCTTGATCATATAGTCACACTGCTCGCTTTCCACCGCCATCTTGAACGTGTGTGCGATGTCACGACCATGATCGGAATGTGCGGCAGCGCCGGCGGCAATCATTCGCAGCAGGTTTCGCGCTGCAATCGTATCAGCCGTTGCACCACATATACCGGCTTGCGGCACCTCTTCAAAAGGGTCAACTCGGCAAGGCCCCATGGAACAATTTCGGCAGCATATACCCAGTTTGCCGAAACCACATTGAGGCTCTTGTTGCTCAAATCTGTCCCAGGCGGTTTCTACACCTGCCTCATTTACATGTTTCAGCATCTCCTGTGTCGCTTTGTCATTGCTACGTTTTTTCGGGTCCATAAACAACTCCTCGGTAATTACTTAACTTCAATAACTTGAAAAACAATTCTTATACCATATTTAGTCCCGTGTTTCAAGCAGCCGATAGCTTCTGCTCAGCTGCGTATCACGGTACGCACCTTATTTTTTGCGATACGTAACAGCTCCGAGCTGTGCAACGGTCTGCAATCTTCTGCATTTCGGGCACAGGCGCAGACGTGCACGGAATTCTTCACTTTTTAGGTCGACCTTGTCCAGGGCCTGCTCATTTACAAGAGTGCTGGCTATGAGCGCTCCACAATCCTGGCAAACAAGCAGCTTTGCCCGCGACTTGAAGGGGGATATCTCTATTTCCTTCTCATCTTCGTGGAACCTCACTTTGATGGTTCCGACCGGACAAATTGCAGCACACGCCCCGCAGCCAATACAATCCTCTGATGGCTGCCGAAAAGGTGCCGCAACAGCCCTGTCCACGCCGCGTCCGGCAAATCCGATAGCAGCTTTGCCGATTATCTCTTCACATACCTGAACGCATAAGCCGCACAGGATGCAGTTTCGCTGGCTCTCCGTGACCTTCGGGTAACGCGTTTCTTTCACACCCATGCGCTTGGCCAATACCTTTAGCTCCTTGCTCTCCGGTGCTCGTGCGAGCAATAGCTCCATGACACCGCGACGGGCTTGCTGTGCTCGTTCGCTGGAAGCGTAAACGATGATATCACGGCGTACAGGATAATTACAGGCGGTAACAAGTTGTCTCCAGTCACCGCGGTCAAGCTCAACCATGCAGAGCCGACACGATGCATCGACTGAAATGGATGGGTGATAGCACAGGGTAGGAATCCAGATTCCGGCCTTTCTTGCAGCATCCAGAATAGTAGCGTCCTTTTTGACCCTGACCTTACATCCATCTATCGTTACTGTTGGCACTGGATGATCCTTCCTTATACCTTTAACACCGCGGCAAACGGGCATTTTTCCCAGCAGGTTCCGCAGAGCGTGCACTTTTCCTGGTTAATCACATGGGGAACCTTTTTCTCACCGGTAATTGCGTCCACCGGGCAGTTCTTCATACAAATACCGCAAGCCTTGCAGGCTTCCGGATCGATATCGTAACGGAACAGGCCGCGACACTCCTTTGCGGGGCAGCGCTTTTCTTTAATATGCGCGTCGTATTCGTCACGGAAATAGCGTATTGTAGAGATAATAGGATTTGCGGCAGTCTTGCCGAGGGCGCATAAAGCTGTTCCCTCTAACAGTTCCGCCAGGCCCTCAAGCCTTTCCACATCTCCGGCCTGTCCCTCCCCATCTGTGATGCGGTCGAGAATATACAGCATTTGGGCCAATCCTTCCCGGCAGGGGGTGCATTTACCGCAGGATTCTTCCTTAAGAAAATTAGTGAAGTACTTGGCGACGTTGACCATGCAGGTGTCCTCGTCCATGACAATCATGCCGCCGGAGCCCATCATCGAGCCCAGCTTTGTGAGCTCATCGAAGTCCACACGGGCATCGAGGTGCTCTTCAGGTATGCATCCACCGGAGGGGCCTCCTGTCTGGACAGCCTTAAAACGTTTTCCGCCAGCTATTCCTCCACCAATCTCGTTAATGATTTGTCTGAGTGTAATGCCCATAGGCACTTCCACAAGCCCGCTATTAACCACTTTTCCGACCAGGCTGAATACTTTTGTTCCCTTGGACTTCTCCGTCCCGATTTCGGCGAAGGATTTTCCGCCCCTGTTTATGATAGCTGGAATATTGGCCCACGTTTCCACATTGTTGAGATTTGTGGGTTTTTCCCAGAGGCCGCTTTCCACGGTATGGATATACTTTGCTCTCGGCTCGCCGGTCCGACCTTGCAGTGATGCCATCAATGCTGTTGACTCCCCGCAGACAAATGCCCCCGCGCCGCGGTTGATGCGGATATCGAAGGAAAAAGAGCTGCCAAGGATGTTTTCGCCAAGAAGGCCCAGCTCTTTCGCTTGTTCAATCGCCAGCTTTAGGCGTTCCACCGAAAGAGGGTATTCGTTACGGACATAAATATAACCGTCTGAGGAGCCTATGGCGTATGCCCCGATGAGCATACCCTCGATGACCGAGTGAGGGTTCCCCTCCATAATAGCACGGTCCATAAAAGCGCCCGGGTCTCCCTCGTCACCGTTGCAAATAACATACCTTGGTGAACCTTCGGCTTCTTTGCAGGAGCGCCACTTCCGTGCGGTTGGAAAGCCTCCACCCCCACGGCCCCTAAGTCCTGCTGTTTCCACCTCAGAAATAACCTCTTCGTCTGTCATTGAGGATAAAACTTTTGCAAGAGCGCTGTATCCGCCTAATGCGATGTAATCGGTGATTTTTGTGGGATCAATGAGGCCATTATAGGCCAAAGCGATTCGCTTTTGTACTTTGTAGAAGGGGATTTTATCGACGGTTTCTACCTTCTGGCCTGTCACGGGATTCTCGTAAAGAAGGCGCTCCACCAACCGGCCACCGACCACAGTTTCGCGGAATATCTCTGCGACGTCGGGTTCTTCCACCCGCTGGTAGAAAATATCGCCGGGCTGGATGAGAACTATCGGGCCGCACTCGCAAAGACCATGGCATCCGACGGCTTTAGGGAGGATTTCCACGTCCAAATCGGCTTGTTGAGCGGCCTCACAGAAAAGTTCATACAACTTGGGCGAGCCCTTTACCGCGCAGCCGGGTCCTGTACAAACATGTACGGACTTTGCAGAGGGGCTGCGCAAGCTGAGCAGTTCTTTGCGCATATCGTCAAGGTCCGCAATGCTGTTGAGTCGCTTATCGCTCAGCACCGTCATATTTCACCCTCCTTCTGGACGGTTTCTTTATCCTTTGCCAGTCCGGAGATGACTTCGAGGGCTGATGCCGTCGTGACCCCATCATAGTATTTGCCGTCTACTATCATCACGGGTGCCACTGCACAGGCGCCTACACAATTGACGGCCTGGAAAGTGAATAGTCGGTCGGGTGTCGTGCCGCCCGGCTCAACACGGAACTCCCGGCAGATAGATTCGGAAATGGCCCCTGATCCCTTAAGGTAACACACCGTTCCCACACAAAGGGTTACATCGTGGGCCCCCTTTGGGGCCAGGCGAAACGTTGAATAGAATGTTGCCACCGAATAAAGACGGCTCAACGGCAATTCGAGTCGCTTCGCCAGCGAATGCAGGTGGTCCGCAGGCAGATACCCATATTCGGACTGAATGTCCTGCATCATGGGTATGAGCATCCCAACTTCACCGTCATAGCGGTCAACTATCTGTTCTAAGATATTGTTGTCTTGGGCCATATTCTCTGTTACCTTA
>JBARPZ010000345.1:0-2982 GCA_049643445.1 Sedimentisphaerales bacterium | reverse complement strand
TTATTAATAAGTTTCTCTGTGTTTCTAGTCTGGCATTCCCAGATAACAAGAACTTTCCAGCCTTCTCTGCGCAGTTTGCGCAGATTTCTTTTATCTCTGGCAACATTGCCCTCACGTTTTATTTTCCAGAACTTTTTGTTTGTTTTTGGCACGACGCTGCCGTATCGGCACCTGTGAATATGCCAGAAACAGCCGTGGACAAATATAACCTTTTTATGTTTAACAGGAGCAAATTTAGGTTGATCTACACTCCTTAAATTTCAGTAAATCCAATACCTTTTAAATATTCATAAGTTCTATCATAAAACTCAGGTTTACGGGTGTGATCATCAGAATCACCCGATGGTACTACAATTACCATACCTTGGCGTGCACGTGTTAAGAGGACACGATAAGCGTTCTTTAGATAGTTTTTTCGTTCTTCTTTCCTGATGTAAATCCAGCGACTCCCACGGAATGAGAGATGTTCCCACTCTTCTTTTGAATACCTAAAATCTGCATCCCATGTTACGCATACCCAGTCAAGCTCTAATCCTTGTATGTGAAATTCTGTAGCAACATCCTCAAGATAATATGATGAACGTATATCATCTTTACCATTAAGGAACCAATGAATTGGATTCATGGGTGATTTCACAAAAATTGCATGCGGCTTTAAGCGTTCTGCTTGTGAAGACACCACAATTCCATAACGTTCAGAACCTCTAGCTTGCTTCTTTAACCATTTTTTTGCTTTGCCAAGATCTCGAGTAATAACTATTGGGTATTTATTTATTTTTCTCAATGTCTTGCTGGCACCTTTAATATTAAGGTCAAGCATTTGCTTGACTAATAATGAAACATGTTCAGAACGAAACGAACGCATGGATACCGCAAGGTGTAATTTATCTATAAGTATGACCTTTGGACGCAATGCTAATTTATTTAATATTTCGCCTGCACCATATTCACTATCGGTAAGTCGAGAAGATAAATAAATATGCCAATTTGGAAACGACCGGTTTAGAGATTCAATCCACTCACTAATCCCTGCTTCGCCTGTATTTATTTCTTGTCCTCCACCAACAAGACACACAATGACAGCCCAATCTTGATGACGATCAAGGCATGATATCAGGAACTCTGGTTCAGAAATATTGAAATCGGGCCTATTTTTTTTGCGATGCATAAAGTTTGTTGTTTGTTTCTTATTCCAAGCACGTTGGGCTTCATCAAATAAAGCAACATGTTCAATAGGTGGTAGTTGATCGATAAGGCATTCATCGCGGAAATGGTGAATATTTTGAATTCTTGCCTTGACTTCGCGAAGAGCTTCTCCCTTTGTAATCATATTCCAGCGAGCTTTCTCGCGTTTTACTTTATCTCTGACTAATGCTTCGCGCAAAACTTTAACAAGTGGGCCATTGCCAGATAAAAATACGCTATAGAGTTCTTTTGATTCATCAGAATGGGTATTGGCAATATTTAGCCCAACCAAAGTTTTCCCAGAACCTGGAACACCTGTTACAAAGCAAATGGATTTTTGGCTCTTTTCTTTTGATTCACTAATAATGTCTGAAACCACTTTAGATGTCTGACTAAGATTAATTGCACTGGCATCGCTACGAGAAATATCTTCTACAGAATGATTATTGTAAAGAGCCATTGCTGCTTCAATAATTGTAGGTGTTGGGCAATATCGTCCACATTCCCATTGAGAATGATCAATAGCTTCACCTTCGGCAAATAATAGGACATTATTTATTACTTCTGTCAGTGAATCTATATTGCTCTTGATAGGAAAAAGGAGTTTATCGTTTTGTGGTGTTGTAGCTACAGCAGAATTAACTGATTGTGCTTTGGTGGCAATAAGAATTGGGGCAATAAAGTGATTATGGCTAGACTCGTGAAAGTTCTTTAAATCTAATGCGTAGTCCCATACTTGTTCTATTGCGTGTAACGGGAATGTTCTTTCACCTATTTTGAATTCTAAGACAAATATGACAGGGCCAATAAGGGCAACGACATCGATTCGTTGACCCATTCTTGGTATTGAGTATTCAAAGTAGATATGCCCTTGATCGTGAGGTAATGCCTTATGAAGAATTATGATTTCTTCTTTCCATGCATCTCGTTGTGTTTGTTCTAAAGAAAATTCATTCTCACTTGCTAATTTGCCAAGAATATTTTCAGGGCTGGTGTTTAGAAAGTTCGCTATCGAATCAGAGTAATATTCTCGCTTCATTGCACATCCCTACGGCTAATATTTTCGACAATTCATACGTAGTTGGTCATGTTTTGGTAAAATAATCATACTTAAGCATTCACAGCATTTTGATTTTCAAGTTGGTTCTGGATTAAATCAATAATTTTTTCATAATATTGTGCTATAAAGCGAGCTTCTTCCGGTTTTGAACATTCTTCGACAAAATCGCCAAGATGGGAGTATCCCGTCTCCAGATATTCTTCCGTTGTTCTCCAGATTTTCACACGCTCGGTTAGGCCATCTATGATTTGACCAACATCATTCCGAGGCAATCGTAAAGTCACAAATTTTTCCATCAGCAATTCTCACATATTATTTTCTATGGCCAAAATAACTAATAGACTTCTTACATTCTCAAGAGTAAAACCGCCGGCTTTTTATCTATCCAGATAGCTTAAAGCAAAAAACACCAGCCGTAAAGTGGCTTATTAAAAAACTCCTAATGTTGCGCTTCAAATTAAAATACGCCAATTTGACGATGCATTGGAAAAAAGACTACTCTCTTAACGGAAGTATCATAAGCCACACTTAAATCTGGATTTGCCGACATTGGTAAAAACTCATTTCCTTCTTCATCGCATGATAACCATACTTCTGAGTCTTCTCCAATTCCAGATGCCAATTCCGACAATAGTAATTTTAGAGTACCCAATTTCATATTACATGATTTGTTGCATTTTATTTTTTGCATGTAATTATTATTCCTTAATTAATTTCCCTTGAAGCCGTGAGGTTTG
>JBARPZ010000344.1:0-2976 GCA_049643445.1 Sedimentisphaerales bacterium | reverse complement strand
CCATCAGAGAGGCGACAGGCCGAGACCACGACAAAGAATGGGCCAGGCAAGGTCAGGCATGGGATGCATTCGTCAACGAGATGTGGGCCAGGCACCGCCAGACACTCCCGGCACCGACCGATGGATGGAAACAGAAGCACGATGACAGCTACTACCGCAAGGCCATCGAAAAGACGCAGAAATAGGTGCGCGCCCAGGACGCCCGACCGTCACATCGTCAAACCGTGTCTCCCTTTCTCTTCTCGCCGTCATCCCGACCGAGCGAAGCGAGCGGAGGGATCTTACAAAAAAATATACCGACGTAGTCGGGATTCCACAATTTTGATTTTTACATTTTAATCTTTTATTTTCAATTTCCCCTCCGTCTCTTTAACCTTCGGGTCCAAAATCTCCTTCCTGCACACAACCGCCTTTTTAAGCCACTTCCGCCCCTTCGCCTTATCACCCCTGACCGAGTATATCTCCCCCAACAAATCCGCCGCATCCCTCGGCCACTCTCCTCGATACGGCTTTCCATGTATTTTAGTAATATTGAAAAAAATTAGAAAAAAGCATCAACATTCTTCACTTCAGGAACGGCTATATTAATAAATGCCTTTGACACTCCGGCCTAACATCGAGAACGCTGCAGGGCTTGGTTTGACGTAAGCCTTTATGATACAGCGGTTTAAGAAATATTAGGATTCTGCGTTTTTGCTGTGCAGGGCGGCTCGTTTTTGATTGATATTTTATTTGATTTTTTATTATTTTTCTGTTGACGCCGTGAACAAGATACTGTAATTTGCTATTGAAACTAAGTAGAAGAGCAACTAAGTAGAAGAACAACAGCGGAAGAACAACAGCGGAAGAACAACAACGGAACAACAGCGACGCGGTAAAATTAATTTTTTTATCTATAGGAGATAAGCGCTATGTCTACGAAAACACTTCTCATAACCTCAGTTTTGTTCGGTTTCTTGCTTTCTGCCGCGGCAGGTCTGTGTTTTGCAGGCACATCAGAACTTCTTTTACAGGCGGAAACGTACCGAGAACAGGGTCAATACGAGCAGGCCGAGGCGATTTATCTGCAAATCGTAACAGGTTTCCCGGATTCCAACGATGCCCTGGAGGCCCAAAAACAGCTTACTATTCTGTATATCAGACAGGACAACCAGCCCCAGGCAGAGGCAGCTTTCCAGAAATTGCTTGCTTATTTTTACATGCATAATGAGATAGCAAAAGCGGTTAACAAAGTAGCAGATCACTATCGCTGGTCAGGTAAATACGAAAAGGCCAAACAGCTTTATCAATATGTTGTGGATAGCTGGCCTCAGGCCGATTACGCGGTATGGTCACAAAAGAGCCTGGCAGCTTCAAATATTCAGCTCGGAGATGATCCCAATGCTGACGCTGCTATTGAAAAATTACTTACCAATTTTTCCCAACATAAGCAGATAGCAAATGCGGTTAACATGCTGGCAGATGAATGTAGCACGTTAAAAAGATACGACAAGGCCCGCCGGCTTTATCAATACATTGTAGAGAACTGCCCTGAAAACGAGTTGGCGATATGGGCACAACGGAGCGTGGTTATTTCATACATTAAGCTTGGAGATTTTGCTGCTGCCAAGGATGCGGTTGAAAAATTACTTACTGACTTTTCAGAACATAAACATATAGCAAAAGCGGTTAACAAGGTAGCAGATCACTATCGCTGGTCAAAAAGATACGAAAAAGCCCGGCAGCTTTATCAATATGTTGTCGACAACTGGCCTCAGGCCGAGTACGCGATATGGTCACAAAAAAGCCTGGTAATTTCATATATTCAGTTCGTAGATGACCCGAATGCTGACGCTGCTATTGAAAAATTGCTTGCCAATTTTTCACAACATAAGCAGAAAGCAAATGCGGTGAACATGCTGGCAGATGAATGCAGCTTGTTAAAAAGGTACAGAAATGCCCGACGGCTTTATCAATACTTTGTCGAGAACTTCCCTGACAGCGAGTTGGCGATATGGGCACAACAGGGCGTGGCAATTTCAAACATTAAGCTCAGAGATGATGACGCCTCTCAGGGTGCAGTTGAAAAATTGCTTACTGACTTTTCAGAACATAAGGATATTGCCAAAGCGGTTAACAAGGCGGCAGATCACTATCGCTGGACAGGAAAATACGAAAAGGCCAAACAGCTTTGTCAATATGTTGTGGATAACTGGCCTCAGGCCGAGTACGCGATATGGTCACAAAAGAGCCTGGCAGTTTCAAATATGCGGCTGGGAGATGAGCCCAATGCTGCCGCTGCTATTGAAAAATTGCTTACCGATTATTCCGAACATAAACAGATAGCAAATGCGGTTAACATGCTGGCAGATGAATTTATTATGTTAAATAGATTCGACAAGGCCCGCGAACTTTATCAATACGTTATAGACCACCGGCCTGAAGATGAATCCGCGAAGCGGTCAGAAATAGATATAGCAAAGACAAATGTCTTGTCACTTATCAAGTCAGAAAACAATACTGCGGCGCAACAGGCCCTTGACACCTTAATCGCCGACTTTAACGACCATCCGAAGCTCTCTCAGGTGCTATTTTCAGTCGCAGAACAATCCTTCTATGGACGGAACTACCAGTGGGCTATCAAACTCTGGGAACTTATACCAACTGAACCTCCGGGAAGCTACCTTGAGAGTGAAATCCCATTTCTTCTTGCCACCTGCTATAAACAACTCGAAGACACTCCCACAGCCATTAAATACTATAAGCAGGTGTTACAGAAATACCCGGATGGCCGCTTTTCTCACCGCGCTGCATACCGGATTGCTATGATTTACAGTTTCGCAGGAGAATACGACAATGCACTTTATTGGTTTGAGCAACAAAGACAGCTGTATCCAGACAGCCATCTGCAGGCCAGGAGAGCATTGATGAGAAAGGCAGCAGTGTATTATTGGAATTTGAAAGATTACGAAAAAGGGGCGCAAGCTTATCAGCAAT
>JBARPZ010000343.1:0-6390 GCA_049643445.1 Sedimentisphaerales bacterium | reverse complement strand
TGAAAAACGGCGCCATAAATGTACCAACCGGCCCGGGCCTCGGGATTACCGCCGACGCCGATATCCTGCGCGATGCCAAACCGGTTAAATAATAATACTTATCTAACCGATGTGGCAATCTCAATACCACTTCTAAATTCTCCATTCCAGCGTGTAGGGGGCGATATTTCGCACCATTTTGACTGGGGCAATTTTTGTATTTGACAATTCCCCGAATTTATGGTAATGTACTTCTTTAGCAAATCTGAGAGGTTTTCTTTGCTGTTTTGTGCGGGCGTGGGCCGTGTGTTTTGGAGAAAATCGGCTCAATAATGGGAAATTGGTATTAAGGAGGACAGTAAAATGAGTAGAGCGAGGAATTCAAGCCTGTTAGGGAAAATCACTGTAGTTTTTGTTATCTTCGGTTGTTGCCTATCTGCCCAGGCCAAATACGGAGGTGGTAGTGGGTCTCCGGAAGATCCGTATCTGATTTATACGGCTGAGCAGATGAATGCCATTGGCGCAGATGCTACTTGGCCTAATGACTTGTACAAGTGCTTTAGGCTGATGGCAGATATTGACCTGAGCGGATATACAGGAGCAAGTTTCAACATCATTGGTACTAGTTGGAATAAGGCCTTTGGGGGTACTTTTGACGGCAATGGCCGTACAATCTCAAACTTCACATACACTTCTACTGATAAAGACAACATAGGACTTTTCGGCAACGTTAGAGGAGAAAATGCTGAGATCAAGAATCTGGGATTGATTAATCCCAATGTTGATGCGGGAACAGGAAATAGTGTTGGTTCGCTGGTTGGCAAGTTTTGGTCTGGAAATATCACCAACTGTTACGCTGAGGGCGCCAGCGTTTCGGGAAATGACAATGTCGGCGGACTGGTGGGAAGAAATGGCGGCACAATCTCCAACTGCTCTTCGACTAGTACTGTGATTGGAACTAATCTTGTGGGAGGACTAGTGGGAGGGAATGCAGGGACAATCACAAACTGCTTTTCGACCGGCAGCGTTGAGGGAAATACCGCTGTGGGTGGCCTGGTGGGAAACAATGGTCATAGTAGCACAATCACCAACTGCTATTCTACCGCCAGCGTTTCGGGAGATAAATATATCGGTGGGCTGGTGGGATATAATGGTTTTTATAGAACAATCGCCAACTGCTATTCGACAGGAAGTGTTTCGGGCAATTATAGAGTAGGCGGGTTGGTGGGAGGGAATTATGACGGAGAAGTTATCGCTTCTTTCTGGGACATTGAGACGAGCGGGCAGACAACCAGTGCCGGCGGGATGGGCAAGACAACGGCAGAGATGCAGACGGCAAACACATTTACCCGCTGGTGGGGTTGTGAGCCTGTTTGGACAATTGATGAAAGTATTGACTATCCCAGACTTGTTTGGGAGAACAAGCCGGGAGAAATTATAACCATTCCACAAGGTTTATACGGGGGAGGCACAGGAGAACCGAATAATTCTTACCTGATTTATACAGCCGAACAGCTTAATGCCATAAGTTTAATTCCATGCCTTCTTAGTAAGCACTTTAAGCTGATTACCGACATCGACCTTGGCAGCTACGCGGGAGATGCTTTTAATATAATTGGAAATAGCACGACGAATTTTTCTGGTGTATTTGACGGTAACGGTCATACAATTTCAAACTTCAGCTATAATTCTACAGGTACAAACTACATAGGACTTTTCGGATACGTCGAGGGAGAAATCAAAAATCTTAGATTGATTAATCCCAATGTTGATGCTGGAACAAGGGATTATGTTGGTTCGCTGGTTGGCTACATCGACGTTGGAGCTATATCCAACTGTTACACTAAGGGCGGCAGCGTTGTGGGAGATAGAAATGTCGGCGGCCTGGTGGGACTCAATGGTCGCGGCAAAATCATTAATTCCTATTCGACCTGCACCGTTTCTGGAAATTCAAACGTCGGCGGCCTGATAGGGTATAATTTTGAAAGCACAATCACCAACTGCTATTCGAAGGGCATCGTTGATGGATATGAAGCTGTCGGCGGTTTGGTGGGAAGCAATGAAGGTGGCGCAATCAATAACTGCTGTTCGACCAGTACCGTAATTGGAGCTAATTATCTCGGCGGGCTGGTAGGATTACAGGGTGAATATTTGGGCGGAGCCATAATCAAGAACTGCTATGCGGCTGGCGACGTTTCGGGAAATAAAGGTGTTGGCGGCCTGGTGGGAAGTAACTGGGAAGGTGAGGTTTATAATTCTTTTTGGGATGTTGAAACCAGCGGGCAAGAATACAGTGACGGTGGAACCGGTTTAACAACAACCGAAATGCAGACGATGAGCACCTTTACGGATGCCGGGTGGGACTTTGTGGGTGAAACAGTTAATGGAATCGAGGACATCTGGTTCATTCCCCAACAAGACTATCCCCACCTGTGGTGGGAGGGGATGCAAGTTCCTATGAAACTGACCCCCCGCACACTGAACTGCCGCAGTAAAGGTAATTGGGTAAAAGCCCATATTACCCTGCCTGAAGGATTTACTGTTGTAGATGTAGACTGTAACAGACCGGCCGTATTGCATTCTTTTGGTTTTGAATCTGCCCCTCTGTATGTCTCTGTCAATAAGAATAAACTGGTTCAGATCGAGGCGGCCTTTGAGCGTGAGGCGGTCTGCTCTCTGGCAGGCGATTGGCCCCAGGAGTTGACTGTTGCAGGTTTCATGGCTGATGGGAGTATTTTTCTTGGGACTTCTACGGTCAGAATAATCCATCCCGGCATGAACGTGATAGAAGAATTGGCATGGTACTGGTTGAATGCAGATTGTGTACATCCTGACTTCTGTGATGGAATCGATATGAACAGAGACTCTTTAGTGAATTTGCTGGATTATGCCTTACTTATGAATATTAAAGTAGAGTTTGTTACCGATGAATGAAAACTATTAGCTAATGGAAAAGCGACAGCAGAAGTCTCTTCTTCGGCAAAACAGTGGAGAAATCTGCCACCGAATAGAAATAATCCCTCGCATCCGGTATCAAGATAAAAACTTTTATAAAATAGTTCGATTTTCATTGAACATTTTGGGGTTGTCTGGTATAATACAAACCGCCATAGAAATGGCAGGAATTTAGCGGAGAACCGCAAGTCGTAAGCTGCAGCGCAGCAAGGTCTTAGAGCCAGCAGGCCCAAGTCAAATTTAATTGTGCCTATAAGGCATAACGGCAATCTCATTGCCAATTTGAAATGTGAGATTTGAAATATGAAATTATCTCTTCACGCTATAAGAGGTTCTATCTGCAATACGCTATACGAAATACGAAGTACGAAAGTTTACGTACGAAAAAATAAACTTTTTTTGCAAAACAAAGCCAATTTCCGAAAAGTCAAGTTGAACGTAAATAATGTATTAACAAAGGATTACGACAGAATGGACACTTGGTCAATTAGGAAAACAAAGCCAATTCAAAGCCAATCAAACCCAATTAAAGCCAATTCAAAGCCAATTAAAGCCAATAAAATGCCAAAACGAACCCAATACAAACCCAAACAAACCCAATTTCAGAGGCAAAAAATAGCCGCGGAGGCGACGAACAGAAACACCTGGAAAATAAGGGCTGGTTATAGTACGATTGAATGCAAAGTCGGAAAACAATGAATAAGGAAAGAAATGAATAGTCGGGAACGCATCTTTAGTCTGTTCAAGGGCGGACAGGTAGACCGTTTGCCTCTTATGCCTATCACCATGCAATTAGCCTCTGACAGTATCGGTAAAAAATATAAGGAGTACGCAACCGACCACAGGATATTGGTCGAGGGCCAATTCAAAATTGCGGAAGAATTCGATTTCGACCATGTCTCCGTGATATCCGACCCCACCCGTGAGGCGGCAGACTGCGGGGCCTCAATCATCTTTTCAGAGGATTCCCCGCCGGCTATCGATAATCAAAATAATCTGCTGGCCGATAAAACCAGACTGGCTTCTCTGAAAATGCCCGATGTCCTTGGCGGCGGCAGAATGCAGGACAGGGTCGAAGGAGTTGCGCTTTTTAAGGAAAAAATAGGCAGCGATAAAATTATCGAAGGCTGGATAGAAGGGCCTTGTGCTGAGGGTGCCGACCTGCGCGGCATTAACACGTTAATGATGGACTTCTTCGATGATCCCGGCTTTGTTCGTGACCTGTTCGAGTTTGTAATTGAAATGGAACTGAACTTTGCGAAATTCCAGATTGAGGCGGGCGTCGACATAATGGGCATAGGTGATGCCGCGGCTTCTCTTATTGGTCCTGAGTTGTATGAGGAATTTGTCTGGCCCTATGAAAAGAGGCTGATAGACGGCGTCCACGAGATGGGGGCGGCGGTCAGGCTGCACATTTGCGGAAACACGCGGGACCTTCTAAAAGGCATCGGGCGTCTGGGCTGTGAAATCGTTGATCTGGATTATCTTGTCCCCATTTCGGAGGCTCGGGAAAAAATGGGGCAGGCCCAGATTATCTGCGGCAATATCGATCCAGTATCGGTTTTGCAGGACAGTACGCCGGAAGAAATACATCAGGCAATAGAGCAGTGCCATAAGGAGGCCGGCGGCAATTTTATTGTTGGCGCCGGTTGTGAGGTCACTCGTAACACGGCGCCTGAAAACCTGCGTGTGCTTACAGATTACGCCCAATCACATTAGGGGGCGCATCACTGCAAATCAAAGCCGACCTTTGGCTATTCTTTTTAGAGAACCTCAAGCCGACGAAGGATAGCCCTTGACCAACGGCCACTGCGCAACTGTGCAAAGATAAGCAGCAGCATTACCAGCAGCCAGAAGCCGGTGAACCGCAAATAGTGAAGGATTGTGGCGAATATATGATAGTCGCCGGCTTTTGCGCAAGCGCTTTGTAATTCGGCAGGAGTGAACATTGCCCCGATAACTACTCCGGGAAAGAACTTCTGCCACGGCAGCAGCAGAACAGCAAAGGTAAGAGAGAGGAAGAAGGCCCTGGCTATATGGTTTATCCCGCCGAGGCGACCCAGCAGTGAGACCTTTAGACTAAAAAGCAACGTCAGACAGTAAAGTACAGCCGTCAGAACAAGCACAAAATTGAAAAACTGGATGAGCCTGGCCAACCGCTCGAACGTCATCTCAAAGAGAGAGCTTTTTTGTGGCTCCGGTATCGCTGTGATTAGCTGATTGGGGTCGGCGATGATTTTCTCGGCAACCTCTTTAATTTGCTTTGTATCTGCAATAGTTGGTGCATTGCCGCCGGCTTTGACCAGGTCGAATGTTACCACCAAAAAGGACGCCTGCAGCAGCAAAAGAGAGCAAAGTGAGATTACAAATAAGAAGTTTTTCCATCCCCTGAATACTCCAACGGCTTCGAGACAATCGGTAGTATCAACGAGACTACTTTCTTTGGCCTGGTTTTCATTCATTTTTGAACCTCTTTCGATTATTTACCAGTGTTTATCTTCAATTTTCAATCGAAAATCGACAATTATTATCCCTTGCCCATGACAGAAAAGCAAGGTTTTTCTTAGTATATACAAATCGACAAAGACCGGCCCCGGCTTTATAGGTGATTTCTCGTATTTGCGGTTTTTTTTACTGAAAATGAAGCCGCGGACAAAAAGCAGGCCTGCGAAACAAGACAGATTAGGACCTTGATCGGCGGCGAAGAAAGGCCAGTCGGCGTAGTAACCGAGAGGGTTACGCCGGGTGTTAATCTTTAAACATGGCAGCATATATTGGCTCTGAAATTGGGTTTGTTTGGGTTCGTTTTGGGTTTGTATTGGCTTTGAATTGGCTTTGTATTGGGTTTGAATTGGGTTTGAATTGGGTTTGTTTTTCCCACTTGACCAAGTGTACATTTTTTCATAATCCATTGTATTAACAGGGCTTACGTTTATTTGACTTTTTCGGAAATTGGGTTTGTTTGTTAAAAAAGGTCTGATTTGTAAAGCGCTCATGACATCTGTAAATGTTACTCTACAGTTGTAGAGTGCCTTGCAGGCACGTAAGTCCTTTATTAATCGCAGATTACGCCCCATTAGAAATAAAAGGCATGTTTCTAACGGGGTAAACAGATTTCGCGGATTTTTTAGCCACAAAAATGCACAAAATACACAAAATACACAAAGAAACAGAGTAATAGAGGGAATTTCAAACAACTTGTGCATGAATAGGGCCCTTTCTTACTGATTATTGATATTTGACTTGGGCAACTTGCCCTACTCTTGCGGATCTCCGCTAATTCTGCCATTTCTATGGCGATTGTAATTATACCAAACTCCCTTAGAATGTTCAATAAAAATCGAACTTTTTTGGAAAAATTTAACCACGGATTTCAACCCTGTGAGATAACGCTGCGCTATCTCACAGGGCAGGCGGATTAAATCGGTGGAAATATTTGCCGGCGCTCTGTTACTG
>JBARPZ010000342.1:0-11134 GCA_049643445.1 Sedimentisphaerales bacterium | reverse complement strand
TGCATCTTTATCCATCCGGTCAATGCCTATCAATTGCTGCTCAGGGACCCCCTCCAGGCTCAGGATAGATGGATTTACGAAAATGATATACGCCATTGTCAGGAATGTTGTTACACCCGCAACAATTTCAATCTTTACGCTGGTCTTTTTTTCTTTGAGTTGGAAAAATCCACTAACCATTCTTAAGCCCCTGAGTTTTTACAGCATTTATTTGTTACTTTTTTCAACAGGAATTTCAGAGGCTAAAAGCTCGGTTATTTTGGCAATCAGGGCGGCGGAGTTTTTTGCGGCCATTTCCTGGAACATCATCGAATCCATCCTCGCTGTTTTATCAGCCTTATCGCTGATACTGCGCACAACAAGATGGGGAATCTGGCGTTGATAGCAAATCTGGGCAACTGCTGCGCCTTCCATCTCGACGGCATCGGCGTTGAGCTTCTCGCGAAGCTCGACACCTTTTTCCTGTGATGCAACGAAGACGTCACCTGTAACAACGATGCCCTTAATAATTCTGGGGGACCTTTCTCCCACGGTTGTCTTTATCTTTTCAAGTTCGACCTGTTCGGCAGCTTTTTCAGCCAATTTCAAGAGGTGATCATCGGCGAGCAGATAAACAGGATTTCTGATACCGTCGAGGGGATTTATGACTCCTCTATTGTAAAAGCCATCCTCACCCAATATCCCCATATCATGATGAGCAGTTTCGGCAGCGATGACTATGTCTCCCGGGGCAAGCTTTGGATTTACGCCACCGGCGATACCGGAAAAGATTACCTGGGCCGGGCTGAAGTGCTCAATCAGCAGAGTGGTTGTCATAGCAGCGTTGACTTTTCCAATGCCGGTCCATGCCACGACGACAGATTTGCCGTTTAATCTGCCTGTAACAAATTTCATTCCTTCGATTCTCTGCTGATGCTTATCCGTCAATTGCTCCTCGAGCATTATTATCTCTTTGTTGAATGCTCCCAATATAGCGGTTGTCGACCTGGAGCCGGGGCCACGAAAAACGGGGCTGCATGAGCTACATAAGGTGATAACTGATATGCAAATAATCGCTACAATTATGTTGGTTTTCATTTTGCACTCTCCAATTTCACCCGGCAAAAACCTTCAAGCGCGGGGATTTGAGCCTACACAACCAGTACCTAAACCAGAATACCCGCATATAACTTTTTGACCGTGCCAGTTGGGCCGGCTGAATCCAGAAATTACCATATCTCGGAGGAGGTTTCCACCGGAATTTTCACTGGAGGGGAAGCGATATGGGACAGGCTCAGCACTGAGGTGCCTGAGAGGCAGGGGAGGGTATCCTGCCTTGATTACTTTTTTTCGCCCCTGGCCAAGGTCCCCCATACTCTTAGATACTGCGGCAGTCGCAGCTCTCCATTATTGTCGCTATCCATTTTCTGAAAGAATTTACCAGCCAACTTCTTATTATTGCCTGTTTTGTTCCGAGTAAACTCCTGGCGAGTCAGCTTGCCATCTTTATCGGTATCCATACTGTCGAAGAGCATTTTGGCTTCATCGGTGATTATCCTATTTTCAACGTACTCCTGTTCGGTGACTATTCCATTATTATTCCTGTCAGAAGCCGCAAAGATTCGTTTTCTTACTTCCGGTGTCATATACATAGAGTTTGACACATATTCTTTCTCGTACAGTTTCTTATCCCCGTCCGAATCAATTCGGGTGAAAATGCTCTTATACCGCTTGATTTGTTCGGGTGTAGCGGCATTCAGGCCTTTGGCCCCCATAGTCTCCATGAATCCGGTTCTCAATCTGTCTGTCGATTTATCTTGAGTGAGAACGTTTCGGGTCGGTGTTTTGGAGAGTGATTTTGAGCTGAGAATCGAGTCATAGACGATTGGTTTTACGGTATTTTCCAACCGGGCCGAGAATGGCATGTATTGGGACAGGGCTATCACTATCAACTCATCTTTTGGTGATATCCAGAAGTGTGTGCTGGCCGCTCCTCCCCAGCCGTATTCTCCTTTTGGAAATTTGCCATCCTTTAACCTGACAGAAAAGCCCAGTCCGAATCCCCCATCCTCACCTCTTTTTACGGAATCAGGGAGTTGATTTGTTGTCATCATTTCCACTGTTTCGGGACGCAGAAGTCGTTTGCCGTCCAGCCTGCCTTTGTTGAGCAGCATCTGACAGAATCGCATGTAATCCCGTGCCGTGGAAACGAGGCCCCCTCCTCCTGACAATATTGATGGTTTTTTAAGATATCTACTCTTGTTTGGATCATCGACAACCCTTAGTCCGCCAGTTAAGTTCGGGCCGTAACAGACGGCAAAGCGGTCAACTTTTTTGGCAGGTACGTGAAAGGCCGTATCCTTCATTTTCAAAGGCTTAAAGATTCTTGTCTTGAAAAACTTGTCCAGTGATTGACCTGATATCTTTTGGACCAGGTAGCCAAGCACGTCTGTTGATACGCTGTAATGCCACTTTGTTCCCGGTTGATAGAGGAGGGGAATTTCACTGAGTTTATCAATCATATCCTGGAGAGAACTGTCCCAATCAAAGACGCTCCCGGCCCTATACATTTTGTCAACTGGTGTATTTCCGAAGAAACCATAGGTTAAGCCCGAAGTATGCCGAAACAAATCACGAACGCTCATTTGGCGTTCCTGCTCGGCATGTTTACCAGATTCAGCATATACTTTGAGCCCCTTAAATTCCGGAATATATTTTGAGACAGGATCATCTAACTTCAGCTTGCCCTCCTCGTAGAGCATTATGGCAGCTACACTCGTAACGGGTTTAGTCATGGAGTAAAAACGGAAAATCGTGTCCGGTTTCATGGGTTTCTTCGCTTCTTTATTCATCATGCCGAAGGTTTCGAACAAAGCTATTTTTCCCTTTCTGGCCACGATAACACTTGCTCCTGCTATTTTCTCATTGTCTATAAGAGCTTGCACTGCAGGTTTAATCTGAGCAAGTTTTTCCGTAGACATCCCGACATCTTCCGTGGATGTGATGGGGATTTGCTTTGCCTGTGCAACGAAAGAGAGAGCAAGAGAAAGCAGTATGACAATTAGTGTCTGCCGGGTGGTTTTCATGGGAAATCTCCTTTTCTATATCAACATTTCTGTCGACTACCATATCTAAATTAAACTAACTGAGAAGTAGTAAGGCGCTCCTTCCTATACTCGCAGTTCACCACTATCCTTAAAGCATTTCGATACAAGATACCATTATTTGCTGATAGAAGCAAGGAGAATTTGGGGTGCACAGAGATGCTTCAGAGGTGTTTGGGGGGCACCTCTATTTTTCACACACTATTTTTTTTAATATCGAACGCCATCAAGGCATCTCCGTGTCGGATATAGAGACGGCCGTTACATACAACCGGATGTGCCCAATGCTCACCTGTTCCCAGAGTTATTTTGAATGAACTAACCAATTTCATTCCGTCACCCCATGGATCGACAAGAGCGAGAGTGCCTTTTTCACTATAGCAATACAGCATTCTCTCTGCACATACAATGGAGCCTTTGGCGTCGAGCAGCTTTTCCTGGAATATTACCTCGCCGGTACTGATATTCTGACGTACCCAATTGCCTTTGCTGTCAGAGCCACAGAGACCGCGTTGTAAAACAACTCCTCCATGAAGGCAGTCCAAAGCTTTGCTGGACCAGAGGTCTGTATAATTGCTGCCATCCTGTGGAAATCGAATCATGGTCCCGCCGGTTCCGTGACTTGTAAAATACACTCGACCTTGACAATACGCAAACGGAGTGACAGCGGCTATGTTATTCCTGGTTTCGTGGGGAATCGTCCAAAGAACCTTGCCGTTCTCACTATCCACACATACAATCAACTTCTCTACCATCGTAAACAACAAGCGTTTTGTAGCTGTTTCGTAAAGTACGGGTGAGCAATAAGCAGAAAGATTGCTCAATCCTTTGGTGCTCCAGATGGTTTGCCCTGTATGTTTGTTCAATGCAACAATCGTGGCATCTTTACCGCCCGGAGTGCAGAAAACTTTATCACCGTCAATCAAAACGGATTCAGCGATGCCCCATGTGATGTTCTTTCCCCGGAATTTATCCAGCGTATCTACCTTCCAGACCAAATCACCATTGTCCCGTTTGAGACAGACTATTCTGCCCTGACCACTCATAATATAGAGCCGGTCGCCGTCAACGGTTGGCGTTGTGCGAGTTCCCGGATGTGAACCGGTCCATTCCGGGCCATATTCCTTTTTCCATTTGAGCCTGCCGTTATCATCAATGGCAAAGAGATAGCCTGTTTTCTCAATCATTCCTGTGGTGTAAATGATACCGTCGACTACCGAAACTGAAGCGAATCCCACTCCCAGCCCTTCGAAAGACCACAGCATAGTGGGACCACCGTCGGGCCATTTCTGAAGAAGAGATGATTCAGTGGAACTCCCATTACGGCGGGGGCCACGAAACTGATTCCAATCCGCACCTGTACAGACTGAAGTGCTGCATAAAAACACAATTGACAAAAGGGACCTAACAATTCTTTTCATCATGAATTCCTGTGTGAAGTCCGGACAATATCCTGGTGAGCTTTATACTCACCTTTAGTATTAACCTGCAGTATACCACTATTTGCGGATAGGAGCAAAAAGAATAGGGAACATAGTCCAGGATAAGTTCAGCACAGGATTAGGATAAAAAAGAGCCCGCCGAAGGTCGGTCCGGCAGGCTCAATAAATCATGCTATTGCCCTGTGGGTCTTCTTCTGAATGTACGTACAACCTTTTTGCCTGTTACCTTGCGGGTGCCTCTTGACGAGGTTGACTCGCCGGTGAGTTTCGAATCCTGGATTTTTCCTTCGAAGCTCGATTCGAATTTGCGGTCGCCGAACTCCATAATGAGCTTGAAGCTGACCTTGCCGTCTTCGAAATTGACCTTTTTGAGAGGCATAGAGCCGTAGAGAGCGCTCATGTCTGGATTGACTCTCAGCCTCTGTTTCCGCGTGCCCCTGTCGGATGTGATTTCAAGAGTCCAGGTGCCGATAAGGGAAGCGTTCTTCAGTTTTCCTTCGGCGGCAATCTCGCCCCTTTCCGACTTGAAGGTACCAGTAAGTGTATCCCTGCTGAGGGTCCCTTCAAAGGTGGATTCGCGCTGACGTTCCCCGAACTTGCTTGTTCTTTTGAAGCTCAGGTTGCCCCGCTCGTACTTCAGGTCCGAGATTTCATTCTCGCCCCTTTGGCTCTGCCATTGGCCTGTGAGGTTTCGTTCCTTGTCGGCCTTGATTACAAAGGTCCCTGTAATTTCCCGTTCGCCAATCTTGTACTTCATTTCCCAGGAGCCGACGGCCCTGGAAGTGCGGGGCATGCGTGTGCCCTCGAGTTTAGTCTCGCCTCTGTCGCTGGACAGCGTCCCGGAGAGCTTTCCCTCCTCGATTGTTCCCTTAAAAGTGGAGGTGGATTCGTTTTCGCCGAACCGAAAGACCTGAACGAAGCTGAGTTGATTTTCCTCAAACTTGACATCTTTCAATTCGTTCATTCCCCAGAAGCTGATCCATTGGCCGGTCCGGTTGCCCTCGCTGTCTCTGGAAAAGGACAGAATCGACTCCATCTGTCGCTCACCGAAAGTCATTTTGACCAGCCAGTCGCCGTAAAATCCGCCTCTGCGAGGCCCAGACGACCCACCCCAGACCTGTGCCGACAGCATCACTAGTAGTATAAGCGAATAACACAGGACTGTCTTGAGAGATACTTGGTGTTTCATAATGTGTTCCTCCAAAAATAAGTAGTTATTTATTCACCAGTTTTGTAACTTATTGACTTTCCCTTGTCAATGAAAAAAATCAGATAAAGTCGAGCATTTCCTTCCTATCCCGGATATTCCCTTCCTGTAATGATTTTTAGAATACTACTAATTGCTGATGAATGCAAGGGAAAACAAGGATTCAGCAGGGAGATGTTGGAGGGGTGTTTGGGGAAGATGGAGTATTCAGTATACGATTAATAATCGCGGGGGCACCTATTTCTTGCGCGAAAATACCTGTATCCTCATCCCGTCACCTTCCGTAACGTAGATATTGCCCTTGTTATCAACAGTGATCGAATGCGCCATCTTAAACTCACCGGGGCCGTCGCCAGTCTTGCCGAACTTCGAAATCACTTTACCCTTCTCATCCACGACATAAACATTATTCGACTGACCGTCCGTAATATACACCTTCGTCTCATCATCAATGTAAAGCCCGAAGGGTTTGCCAAGATGCTTCCACACATCAAGAAAGTTGCCATTCGCATCAAAGATTTGCACACGTTCATTCTCACGGTCAGCAATGTATACGTTGCCCTTCTTGTCGATTGCGATATTATGCACAAGGTTAAACTGGCCCTTACTATCTCCCTTCGTACCCCAGCTTCGCTTAAACTTGCCATCCGCACCAAACCGCATTACTCTGCTGTTGGTATACCCGTCCGAGACATAAACATCGCCGTTGGGCCCGATTGCGATATCCGACGGCATATTAAACTCGTTCTCTCCCAGCCCACTCTTGCCATCGGTCCCCAGTGTCCTCAAGAGTTTGCCATCCAGTGAAAATTCCATAACGATATGGCGTTCCCTGTCCGTAACCCAGACCTTATCATCAATCACCCTAAGCCCATGCTTACTGAGAAAACCCTGGCCCCACGAATCAACAACTTTGCCATCCATATCAAAAACCAGCACTCCCTTATCCCCTTTACCGGCCGTCGCATACACCCTTCCTTTGCTGTCGATCCCGATACCCAGTATCTTATCAAGCTCCATCTCCGTGCTCGTCGCATCCCAAACCGCAACCGGTTCATACATATATGCCTCCTTTGACTTAAAAGAGATTTCCGATTTACAACCCGTCAAACATACAACTGCCAGGACAGAAGCTACAATAAGAACAACATTTCTTTCCCATCCACTCATCGCAATAACCTTATCAAATAATATTTCAAACAAACCCGGTTATGTATCATTGCCAGCAATGTAGAGAATACCAGAATTTCTGACAGGAGCAAGGGGAAAAGGGTTGCTTCCTTGAGAAGTTGGCTGAACAGAAACTACAATGGTTTGTGGGGACATGTGTAGTTGGGGGCATACTCCCAAAAAACACCGCCATCAGGGCTTTCAGTTAATGAAAAGACTTTTCGAAGAAAAGTCAGGGTCTGAGGTAAGATTAACACCAAGCTTTCTTAACCCAGCCTCATCCCCGGTTGTGGGAATATGAGTAATATGAACTTCGCACCCCTTGAGTTCCTTCAAATGCTCGACAGCCATCTGTGCGGCTGGGTTCGATATTCCACTGATGCTCAGGGCTATCAATGTTTCTTCGAGGTCAAGACTAATCATTTTTCCGTTCATGATTTCCTTTTTCAGGAATCGTACGGAATCGGTGATGTTCTGGGGCAAAAGATGCATTTTTTTCGGCAGACCGGCAAGGTGCTTCGTGGCGTTTATAACAAGACTCGAGGCCGCGTGCATTAATGGAGAATTCTCGCCCGTAATAATGGTTCCGTCCCGAAGTTCGATGGCGGCGCCGCAAAAAATGCCCTCGTTTCCCTTACCATGTTCCTGAGCTTGTTTTGCAGCTTTTCGAGCTGGTAATACCACGGGTCTGTTTTCTATTTTTGCACCAACGTTCTCCATGATAAGCTCGGACCTGTCCAGAATATCTCTTTCAACGAATCCCATTGCGTATTCGCAGGCACACCTGAAATAGCGCCTGATAATCTCCTGGTGGGCGGCTTCCTGTATCACCTCATCATCCACGATTCCGAAACAGGCACGGTTGACACCCATATCAGTCGGAGATTTGTAAAAAGATTCCCTTCCCGTGATTTTTTCTATGATTCTTTTGAGCAGCGGAAAAGCTTCGATGTCACGATTGTAGTTGACCGTTGTTTCACCGTAAGCTTCCAAATGGTGATGGTCGATTGCGTTTACATCTTTTAGGTCTACCGTTGCGGCTTCGTAGGCAATGTTTACCTTATGTTTCAATGGCAGGTTCCAGATGGGGAATGTTTCGAACTTGGCGAACCCAGCCTTGTTGCCATTTTTGTATTCATGGTATAAATTGCAGAGGCATGTGGCGAGTTTTCCGCTTCCCGGTCCCGGCCCGGTAACAACTACGATTGGATGTTTGGTATGTATCGGTTCGTTTGCGCCGTAACCTTCGTCGCTTACAATAGTGTTGACATCCGTAGGATAACCCTTTGTAGATTTGTGCGTGTAAACGTTTACTCCCCTCCGTTCAAGCTTGTTCTTGAACGCCCTGGCTGAGGGCTGGTTATCGTAGCGTGTAATGACCACGGCGGTAACGTCGATGCCCCATTCCTTGAAGTCATCGATTGTTTTCAGCGCATCCGAATCATAGGTAATACCGAAGTCAGCCCGCACCTTTTTTCTCTCAATATCCCCGGCATAAATACATAGAATAACATCTATGCTATCGTGTATTTTCTGCAACAATCGCATTTTAACATTGGGATCAAAGCCTGGAAGCACCCGTGCCGCATGATAATCAAACAGAAGTTTGCCACCGAATTCCAGATACAGCTTGTTGTTGAACTTATTGACCCGCTCAAGGATAGCTTCCGTCTGTTGTTTTAAATACTTTTCGTTGTCAAAACCTATTTTTGCAGTCATCGATTAACATCCTTTATCATTACAATAACAACTATGTGCTTTCTTTTCTCAGAGACTACCAGAATCATTTACACTTTTCAAACTTTTCTGCAGGGAGAGAAGGGTCGGAGGCAGGAGACATCACAGGTGTGATATTTTTTCATCAGAGTTTTCACTGGAAAAAGGAAGCGTGGCAAGTGAGATGATGGAGAACTATTTTGGGGAGGGAGAGGCAGAAAGTGAAGAATTCTCTGCCAAAGCAGGCAAGAACTATCGTTGGGAAAGGTCAGAAGGAACCTGTTTCACTTTCTGTAGAAATAGTCAGACTCTACAGCACAAAGCTTAAAACCTAACTCAGTCCATGCAAGCCAATTCAAGAAAGGTGGGTGAAAACACCCACCCGTTGTATCGATACTCTTCAAACTCATTGGTTAAGAGAACCATCTTTCCAGTACTTGGTTCCAGCAACTGTTGCTTGAAGGGCCAAACCCGATTCTGTCATAGAATAGGCCTCAATATCTGCACCAATCGCACCATCACCACTCAATTCCTCACCAGACTGGCCTGCTTTGGCAGCGGCATCGGCGTGACCTCCAAATTCCCAGACGCTCTCGACGAATTTATTAAGTGTTTCTTTGGATTTAAAAATCAACAACTGTCGATAGTCTTTAGCCCCAGTCCGAGACCAACACCTCCCAAAAATCTTTTGAGATTTCTCTTCTGTTATGAATACTTACATTTCTTCGTAACGACGTTTAAGTTTGGAATTAATCCAACTCTTCGATTTTTACGTTGCGAAAATATATTGGCGCCCCTGCGTGCTTGCCCTGCAGACCGATGTTCCCATGAGTGGGCAGTTCAGCAAAAGGGGTACTAAGCCAGGATGGAATATCGCTTCCATCAGGATTCTTTGTGGTGCTCGTCCACAAATCCATATTCATCTCAGTAACCATTTGACCATTGAGCATAACGTAAATCATTTTGCCCTTGCAGGTAACTGTGAAACGATTCCATTGGCCGGGTTTTTTCACCGTACTTTTAGTGGGTGCTAGGTGGCCGAAGATGGCTCCGCAATGCCAGGTTTTCGGGCTTTTTGCCCATTTCTCCGCAAAATCGTCCGCTATCTGGACTTCTACGGAATTGGGAATCCAATTTTCCATATTGGTACAATAGACAATCACACCGCTATTTGTGCCGTCCTCGGTCTTGAATTCGAGGTCGATAATGAAATTGTCATAATCCTTTTTACTCCAGATGACCTGGTCTTCACTGGCGGTAAGGACACCATCCTCAAACTTCCAGATACCTTCGGGAAAAGTTGCGTTAGATAAATCTGCAGCAAATAGGTCCTGCCATTGACTAACGTCTGGATGAGCTTTTGGAGGGACGGAAATTTTCTCGGTGCAGGATTGCAAGAGTAACACACAACTAACCATCGTAAATACAATTATCTTCTTCACTTTTGCTCCTTTCGTAAATAGATATTATTATTGTTTGAACTCATTTGAACATAGCATTTATACATTCTACATATTCGCTTTTAATGTTGCCACAGAAAATTTGTCCTTTTATATTTCAAATAGTCGCCGAACCAATATGGTGGAGAAGCATGACAAATCATTTATCTCTAATCACCACCTCAACGACAAATTAAGGTCAGTATAGGTCATTACTATTTCAGATAAGTTGAAAGTGATCGGGGCCCCTTAGAGTTTTTATGAGTTGTTAAAATATTCAGCAAGATACTTCCATTACAAAAACGTTGTTTGATTCATCTGATTTTCTACCAAGTACGTAAAAAAGTCTATTATTGGTGGAGGAGACCAGTAAATCAATCTTGTCGTCCATAAAAACTTCCTCCAAATAAGTTACCTGTAGTGAACTTATGTCTCCTTCTAATTTAAACTTAGCTCTCAGGGCGTCGATTCCCCATCGAACAAATTCAGTGTTATTAACATGGCCATTTAAGTCAATCGAACTATATGGAACCGATATCTGCTCTGCCTGAGTATAATTATCTGTTGGTTTTAATCTCTCAATTTCTTTCTCTATTACTTTTGGCCCTATAGCCAACAAACCCATATTAAGACGAGATAGATTCTTCGGCCGGTTTGTGTGCCTGTCCAATACCATCCATTCACTGCCAGCTCTAAAAAGTTCATACCCATCTATTCCTTTGCCCACAAACTCGCGTGTTGCAATTAGTCGGGTGTTTCCACTTGGCCAGGTTCTGATGATAACTTCATCGTTCCATTTCGGGAATATGCTGATTTCCACCCTGATGTTTGAAAGGACCCAATAGCCATTTATTTCATTAAGCCAGGTATTTCCAAAACCAAGCTCATCGGCATGAACCGAAGCGATTTCCTGCAGGTACTGCATAAGCGAGTATATTTTGATGTTACCATTAGTAAACTTTCGCACTTTTTAAGCGACTAATTTTAATGGTTTATAAACAAAAACATATCGACCAGCCGATGTCTTTATTGGATAAAAAATTAAGACAGGGAGGTCGATATGTACACAGTTATTTC
>JBARPZ010000341.1:0-31963 GCA_049643445.1 Sedimentisphaerales bacterium | reverse complement strand
CACCTGCTTTGACCTCATCAATCAGCTTGCGTATAGCCGAATCCACATCGCCACCAATAGTGCAAACCCACAATCCGTCAACGATCGCCCATCTATACTCGAAACCGTCACCGTACATCGCATCTATCATCTGCCCTTGTGGCAAATTAGGGTCGGTCGACTTCATCACGAGCTTTGCTGAATCTATGGAAACACCTTTGTAACTGCCAATGCCACGCTTTATTGTAAAGCCCATTTCGATACCCAGGCTTTTGTAAAAATCAGCAATACCACCGGCGTTCATCATCTCCATGGCCTCTTCAATGACCTTGTTGAACTTATCGGCATCCTTAACTTCGAGAACATACTTAAGCGCAAAGGGTGGTTTACTATTTGCATCGATCGAGAACGAGACCGCCGTCGGCCCGCCAAGAGCGCTAATCATATCTGCGGTCAGCGTCTTCATTTTGGTTATATCCTCAGCGGTCATACTCTCACCGGCAATTGCCGTAAGCAAATCGATGCTTTTGAGATTGAGCTGTCTCCAGAAAGGCGTATTCATCTTGCCCGCAAAATTCATCATCGCCCCGTCTTCCAGATACCCCAAAAGTCTATTCTCCTTTACTATGGAGGTATCAGCGGCAAACATATTCGCCATTTCTGTTCCAGGCACTGCCGAGACGCTAACAGTTAGATTGCACGCATTCGGCCTCGGCCTGACCGTGATGCTCAAAGACTTTGTCTCCTCCATCAACGTCTCAAAGATAGCAATATACATTTCTATTATCTTCACCGTTGGCCCCATCGAACCTTGCTTGCTCGACTCCATACTCTGCATCATCTTCTTCATTTGCTCAAGTTGGCCAAACAGTAAGGGACCGAACGCCTTGGACACCTGCTGGATATTTCCATACACCCACAGCGGTTTCATAGCCTGTTGTACCTCAGCAGCATCAAGGACACTCCCAAGCCCGGCTGTCTTGCCCTCTGAAATCGATTTTGCTGTCGCAATCAGCTCGTTATCATTTCCCTGAGGGCTGATGAGCGCATAACCCTTGACCTGCGTAACCAATAGTGGATGCACTCCATCACTTATGATTTTCGAGACCCCTTTCTCATCCGGCTGGCCTACATTGGGATTGCCGTTGATAAACTGGTTGTAATCGGTAACAGGGACCAGTATAGCAATATTGTCAGGATCACTCATGTCAGCAGTCAAAATAGGTCCAAAGATGGCAAAACTGCCCCCCATATTCACGCCGTTTAACTCCGGACTCCCAAGTATCTTTGCGAACTGCATTCGCACCAGCTTTGACACTTCTGAGGATTGAGGCAAGATACCAGCCAAAAACTGGTCTATCGTGCTGAGAGTTTGGTCAAGATTGTTCACCTGCACACAGAAAAGACTCTCCGCCGGCAATATCTGAAGAAGCTCATCACCTGTAGACCTTGGCGAAATCTCCGCCTGCACTCCTGAAGCAAAGCCGAGCAAAACCAGCAGCCACGCCGCAACGGTACCTCTAAAATGTTTTGACTTAATCATTTTCACTACCTCCATAATAAATTGATGCCGCCAAACTTACTTCTTAAAAACCTTACACCTACAATATTGTACAGGAGTATTTCCAAAACTCAATAATTAAAACTCACAGACAATACCAAACGAGATTGTGTCTCTTATTTACACTGATATTTTTACAATTATCGGCCTTCAAACAAAGCGGCGAACAAATCACCTGTTTAATGGGTATAAATAGATTATTGACCGTTTTTTAGATAACATGAATACCCACTGGTAGGAAAGGCAAGCAGCAATCTTTGTTTTAGGAATCCAACTTTGCAATAAACCACAATACATGGATCCTCATAACTACTTTGCAGCTCTGGCCTTATAACAGCAAGTGCAACGGTTCTCTATTGACTGACGAAAATTCATGAATAATCATTAGGCAATACATATTAAAAGTTAAGCGAACAGGGTGTTAAACCGATAAATTTCATCATATAGATAGTTTTTTAGACGTTTTTAGAGTCATGGAGATTTCCAAACGTTCTCTATCTGCCACCGGTTGACTTAGAAGTGTCCGTCCGGCTTAATTGCGTTTGGAGTTCCTGGAAAAGACTAAATACACGGTATATTTTTGGAATTATGGCGCTATGAATCCTCTTAGATACTCCGCAGATAACAAAATGGATGCTTCTAATAAGAAAAGACTCTGTCAATATCCACGTATCTACAACGCGATGTTAAAGACACGCGTTGGAGCAATTATGTTCCTTGGGGTCCTTCTTTTATCTGTTCTAAGTGTTTGCCTGGTAGGTTGTGGCAACAAGTTTTTTGACCCGACTGATATCGGCAGATACCGTCCTGTTCCTGCGGTGAATGTGATACTGCCTTCATTGGGTGTGGCCGAAGAGGCACCATCAGCCTGGGCCGAAGCCGAAGAACCAAAACCGATAGATACCATGGTGTTTGAGACGGATTATGCTTTTGGTTCCGGTGATATCGTCAGAATATCCATTTTTGAGCTGCTTCAAGAAGGGGCTATGTTTACAAACGATTATGTTGTTACCGAAACCGGCAAAATATCATCCATACCCGAAGTTGGAGTAATTGAGGCGGGTGGTTTCACTGAAACGCAACTTGAAGAGGAGATAAGGCAAATTCTTGAGCCGAGCATATTAAAAGACCCGTCGGTTACCGTGACCTTATTAAATTCACAACAGCGAATGTATTCAATACTGGGAACTGGTGTGCCGGGGCCGGGCAGGTACATTATTCCGCGAAGTGGATTTAAATTAGCTGATGCGCTTGCGGTAGCAGGGGGGATAAGCCAATTTAACATAAGCTATGTTTATGTTTCGCGTTCTATTACGGGCAAAGAGCCAATAGATGAGCCGGTTAAGCCGGGTATTATTGAGCCGAAGCAACCGATGAAACTGTTCGAGCCTGAACAGCAGATGCTGGAGACAATAGCACCATCGGCGAAAATGAAAAAGGCCCCGCGGAAGCAGGAATTGCTTATGGCTGCTTCGGAGATGATAACAGATAAGGAATTCACAGATGTGGCTTCAGCGGGTGATTTTGGTACAATTACCAACAGCAGGCAGGGGGGAGAATACGCAAAAGAAGACATACTTGAAAGAGCAACTAAGCTGGCTTCTCGAGAGACGATAAGCAGGTCAACAAACGAGGATGAAACTGGGCGTGACGAGTGGATTTTCCGCGATGGCAAATGGATTCTTGTTCAAACAGGTCGGCAAAAATCAACGGAGCCGGTGATTAAAAATGAGCCTGAAAAAACGGTCGGCCAACTCGAAGAAAAGCTTCCGATGGGCTTCGAGTGGGACAAGGTAGGAGCGGGGGGAGTGCAGACAAGAGTCATCAAGATTCCGACCGAAAGACTGTATGCCGGTGACTCTCGGTATAATATTGTGGTAAGAGCTGGCGATACTATTTATGTGCCGGTTGACATTATTGGTGAGTTCTGTATCACGGGTAATGTCAACGGTGAGGGATTTATCAATATTACAGGCCGGCCGATGACGTTGAAGATGGCCATTGCTGCAGCGGGTGGTTTGGGACCTCTGGCTTGGCCGAAACGATGTGAAGTGATAAGAAGGATTGGCAGGAATAAAGAAGAAATTGTAATGGTCGATTTGGATAAGATCGCCAGCGGTGAGCAACCTGACTTCTTTATTAAGCCGAATGATTTAATACGTGTCGGCACACACCCGACAGCAAGATGGCGGGCCGTTTTGAGAAATGCGTTCAGGGCAACTTATGGCTTCGGTTTTATTTATGACCGCAATTTTGCGGAAAGAGATTTCGGTACTCGCAGGCCTATTCCTGACTGGTTTTAACAGAAGTGTTTAGTTATGCCGGAAAATATTGCTTTCTCTATTGCAAACAGGCCCAATTGTACAAATAATACCCAAATGGAAATCCAGACACAAGGTTCAAATACAGATAATCCATTTTGCAATAAGTCGCAAAAGGGCAATCCGGTGCGCACAAGCTGGCGTGAACTTGGAGGGCATAATTACCTCAAAATGTTGATAATTGCAGGGTTTTTCTGCTTTCTCTTTCACAATGAAATTGGCCGTATTGTCAACAGATGGCTCACTGACAGCAGTTGGTCGCACGGCTTTCTAATCCCGCTGTTTAGTTTATATTTCATTAACCAGCATAAAAAAGAGGTTTTAAGTCTTCAAACCAGGCCAAATTACTTAGGTCTGTTTTTTTTGATTATAGGGATTGTGTTTTATGCTCTTAACGGGGCCAGCCCATCCGGATACGCCTACCTTCAGCCGATTAGCATGATAGCGGTACTTGGTGCGGTGGTATTATTTTTAGGTGGGTGGCGTCTGGTTAAATATACGTGGCTGCCAATTGCTTTTTTTGTCTTTGCTGTACCATTGCCCCAGAGATACTATGTTGCGTTAACCATGCCGATGCGGCACCTTGCCGCCAAGGTGGCGGCTGCTTTGCTGAATACTGTCAGTGGCCTCGAAGCCATAGTCAGTGGTGTGGTCATAGATGTGGTCTATAAGGGACAGCCTTTGGAGCCTGCGCTTAATGTGGCCGAGGCCTGCAGCGGGATGCGACTGCTGATGGCCTTCTTGGCTTTGGGAGTCGCTATGGCGTACCTGCATTACAGGCCCGCATGGCAACGAATCATTTTGCTGGCCAGCACCATACCCATAGCGATAATTTGTAATATCGTGAGAGTTACAATTACCGGATTTATTTACGTGCTTCTGCATCCCAAGTACACTCAGGGCATTTATCATGATATGCTTGGCTTAGGAATGCTCCCATTAGCATTTATCTTATACGGTTTCCTTGCGTGGTTTATGGCGAGTCTATTTGTTGAAGAAAGCGAGGCAGTTTCTGAAGATATTATAGTTCGACGCAAACAATAAACGGCCCGGAAACGTATTAAAATAACGAATATGATAAGCATAATACACAATACGAAAAACGCAAAAAGAAGCTATTTACAACCGGCTTTTTTAATATGCACAGCGGTGCTTGCACTAAGCGGATTCTTTATGCCTAAGCCGGTTAAGAAGGAACCATTGCCCTTGAAAAAATCTTTGGACCTTTTGGATGAAAAGGCCTTAGCTCCTTACAAAGTAGTATCAAAACCCAAAATCACGAGCCAGGAGGTTATTGCAAGCCTCGGCACCCAGGATTATATTCAATGGATTCTTGAAGATACAGATGTCGCCGTTGACAGCGCTGTATATAAATGCTCATTGTTCATTACTTATTACGACCTTCCAGACCGGGTGCCGCATGTGCCGGAAGAATGTTATACGGGCGGAGGCCATCAAAGGTTGGCATCTGATAGCGTGACATTCGAAATAAATAAGGAAGGTGGCAAAGAAAATATCCCGGCAAGATACCTCGTCTTTGCAAGCACAAATTCCAATTACTGGGGTATGGATACAAAATTTCCCGTCCTGTACCTTTTTAACGTCAACGAGGTTTATGCAAACAGCAGAGACGACGCGAGATTTGCTCTAAATAAAAATATCTTTTCGAAGTATTCGTACTTTTCCAAGGTTGAGTGGAAGTTTTTTAATACCAGGTTCCGTAAACCATTTTACCCAAGCAAAGAAGAGGCAATTACAGCGAGCCAAAAGCTCCTAAGCGTAATCCTGCCCATTTTAGAGAAAGAGCATTGGCCTATTGAGTGAAAAGGGAAATATTTATGGCAAAAAAGAGATTAAATAAAAAAGTCGCACTTATTGGCTCGGGGATTTTTGTACTTGTATTACTTGCTGCCATCGGGGTCATTTTGCATTGGAGCAGCGACCCCGAAAAGTTTATCAAAGACGGTGACTCAGCGATAATAGCAGCTCGTGAGACAGTAGATGAAAAAATCAAAAAAGAAACGTATAAAAGGGCTGAACGCAATTATCACAAGGCACGCAGCCGTGCAAAGAAGGACTCGCTTAAGATAGAGATACTCTCCAAGCTCGTAGACTTGTATATCGAAACCGACCAATGGCGTTATGTGCCGGGGTGTTGGAGTAGAATCATCAATATAAAACCTGAGAACATAGAAGCACGGTTTGGACTGTTTAAGTACGTTTACATAGTGGCTGATAGCGGTACGAATCCGTATTGGCGGGATGTTGCCTCACAAGCTTCGGAATTTATAGAGTTGGCAGAGAATGCAGATCTGCTTATGGAAGATACAGCCAAATGGCAACCCTCGGGAATGAGAGAAAAAGAGCCCCGTAGCGACGCAAGACAGTGCTTAGGCCCATACTTGTATTTGCGAAGGGGCAGAGCAAACCTTGAACTGACCGCCCTTGGAGCGGTGACAGACCAGGACGAATTGCTTGCTAGCGCAATCGACGACTTCAAAAAAACGCAGGAGCTTGAACCAAATAATGTTGAGACCTATCGATATTTGGCGCAAGCGGTCAAATTAAAAGGCCAGTTCCTTGCATCAAAAGGTAATACTGAGGAGATGGACAAAGCTGCGGTCCAAGCCAGAGAACTGCTAAAGCAAGCTGTTAAGATTGCACCTGCTGATCCCAAAGCGTATATTAACCTTTTAAGGGAAAAGCTTACTCAAAGCAGCAACGCCGCACAGCCACAAGAACAAATTCAGCTGCTCGAGGATGAGTATTTATCGCTTGTCAAACAGTTTCCCTCCAGTGCACAGGCTTATTTGGCGTTGTCTGAATTCTACCGGATTAATCTCGAAAACCTTGATGAGGCTATCAAGGCGATCCAAAAAGCTATCCAATTGGATAAGGAAAATGTGATTTACGCAATACACCTTGCCGATTTACTCTATCGCAGGTTTTCTATTTATAGGCAAACGCAAGACCTCTATACAGCGATAGAAGTAGCAAAGAACGCACTTACCTTGCCGGATGCACAGGAAAACACCGGCCCACAACAAAGAACAAATATAATGAATAGGGCTTCATTATTTATCTTTCTGGCAAATTGCTATATCGAGCAGATACTTGAGCCATGCGAGAAAAGAACTGTAGCCCAGAAACAGCAATGGCTGACAAATGCTGAGCAGACAGTGTACGAAATTGAGCAACTTTTTGGCAGCGGAGAGGATGTACAGGTTGTTAAGTGGCGGGGAATGCTCGAACTTGCAAAGGGAAATCAAAATGATGCTATCAGGAAGCTATATGTGGCTTACGAGCAACTAAAAGCGCTTAGACCACCTCAGCCACCCTGGCCAAGAGACATCGAATTTGCCCAGCTTTCTTATACCCTCGCAAAGTATTTTAAGCACACTACTGAAACTGGTGCGGTCGCAGAATTCCTGGCAAGTGCGCTTCGTTCAGGTATTACTTTGGTAAAACCCGAAGCGCGTTTGGATTATGTTGAGGTCCTTTTGAAGCTCAATGTCTGGACGGTGGCCGCAGATAACATAAATATTTATGAACAGTATCTTAGTGCCAACGCGAGAAGCCAAACACTTCGCATTAACGCATTACTTGGCGCAGGACAGTTTGATGAGGCCGAAAAAGAACTGGCCAAGATGGCCGGCGCATACCCCGATGACCCCAATACAATTAAACTCAACCTGGCACTTGTGCAAGCCAAGATAAGACAAGTTCAAAGAGCCATCCGCCAAAAGAAATTGAAAGAGGTTTCACCCATATTTTCCCAGAGCCCGGATACACCGGAAAAAGAAACTGACCGGTTGAAAGGCTCCGAGCAGTTAATGACAGACGAATTGAAACGTTACTGGATTGTGTGCGCCGAATTGGTGGAAAAACTACTGCCAACAGAGCCGGATAATACAACGCTTCTGATATACGAACAGATGCTTTATGAGCCTGAGCCGCACATGATTTCCCAACAAAGACATAAGGAAATAGAGGAGCAAGCTCTATCAAAAACCGCCGACCCAATTCGCCGGTCCATAAATCTTGGCGTATTTTACCAGAAGCATAACGAGTTGGATAAAGCTGCTGTAGAATTTAAAAAGGTATTCTCGTCGGACCTCGTACGTGACGAGTTTCACCAGAAAAAAGACACGCTCGATGCAATGCGCACTACGCAATATGAAATAGTTACGACACATCTTTTTGATATAGCACTACAGAAGAAAGATTGGCAGTATGCAGAGCAAATAGCAGAGACCGTACAACGTGAAAATCTCGATGGGTGCGGGGGTCAGTTTTTTTCAGCCCACCTGGCGGTGGCTAAAGAGCAATATCAAAATGCGTTGGCAAAACTCAATGAATGTCTGAAGCAAAGGCCTGTCTTTTCACACGCGCTTATTCTCAGAAGCACTGCCAACGACGCTCTTGGAAATGAGCATGCATCTATCGAGGATGCTCAGAATGCGGCGGCGTTGAATCCCTTGGATGTAACTATTGCGAAAGTGTTGGCCAATGCGATGTACCAGCGTGATAAAAAGCTCGGAGCAAATGTTTCTTCTGACCATATATTTGAAACCAGAGCCGCTTTGCACAGAGTATTGAGAGCCAAACCGGGCGATTTGCAGACACTTAGCTTTTATGCTGAATATATAAGCGATGATGAGCCATTAAGGGCGCTGGCGATACGACAAAATCTGCAAAAAATCGCTCCGAGTGTGCAGAATGCTGTACTGCTGGCGAGGCTGGCAATGAAAATGGCTCTTAGCGAGACGGATGAAGAACGAAAAGAAGGTTTGTTGGCTATTGCGGATTCTTCTTTCGAGCAGGCGCAAGCTATGGCTCCGGAAAACAGGGCCGTAATTGAAGCGAGAGCGAAATATTATGAACGCATCGGTCAACAAGAAAAAGCAAAACAGTTGTTGATGCAGGACAAGAAACTACTATGGAGCCATTATTTCCGTTCCGGTCGATTTGACGATGCAAGACAGCTTCTGGAACAGTTGTACAAAAGCCAGTCAAAAGACATTAATGTGGTTAAAGGCCTTTTACTTGTTGCAGAAAAGCAAGCCGATAGGGAGGCTGCGCTGAAATATTCTGAAGAACTATTATTGCTTGAAGGCAGTGTAGAGAATCACCTTGCTCAAATTCAGACTTTCCTTAACATGGGTCTTGTCAAGGAAGCTGAATTCAAATTGCAAAGCTTTAAAGAAAAGTATCCTCAAGAAAGTCGAGCACTGCTGTTTGAGGCGTGGTTGGCAATGAGGCAGGGGCAACTGAAAACAGCATTGCAGCTGACAAATCGAAATCTTGAGGGCAATCAGAACGATGCAGGGGCCTGGCGGTTAAGAGGTCAAACAAGTCTTTTGATGGCAAATTATGAACAAGCAATCAGCGACCTTAAGATGAGCAAATCATTGTCAGATGAGCCTGTTACCCGAATCGCTCTGGCGAAAGCGTATCGGCGGACAGGCCGATATGAAGACGCTATAACCGAACTTAAAAATACGATTGACATGACCGGTGCTCCTATGGAAGGCAGACTGTTGCTTGAACAGATATATGTGCAGCTTGGTAGAAAAGAAGCACTAAATAAATTCTATAACGATACTCTCCAGATACTTCCAGACAGTGTACTGTGGTATAACCGAGTCGGGGCATTTGCTCTGTCCGAAGGCGAATTCGACAGGGCAGAGAAGTTATATAAACAAGCGTGGCAAAAAAGCAGGAACAATGGAAAGGGGGACACAACGGCATTCGATGGATATTTAAAGGCACTTGTGTTGGGGGCAGGGACGGCAGGTACAGGCACTTGGAACCCCGGAAAGTTGGATAAGGTCTTTGAGGAAGGAAGGAAATATGTTGATAGCGATTTTACTTCCGTAGCATATTTTGCAATGGCTGAAGCAAAACTGAAGCTCGATGATAAAGCCACCGCTATACAATACTGCCGAAAAGCAGTTGATAAAGCGGGGACAAGTGAAATTCTTGTAGCCCATACTTTGCAAAGAATGTACGCGATTCTGGGAGTCGAAGAGGCGTTGACATATTGCAAAGAAAAACTTGAGGCCAATCCTGATTCACTTGCTGCTAATTTTGCTATGTTTAATTTGACGAAGATTAACAGTGAGTACAACAAGGCAGTAGGTTATATCGACAAATGCCTGCTGATAATAGGACCTGATAGCACGAACAGAGTCGGTTATATAATGAAAAAAGCGGAAATCTTAACCTTGGCTTATCATAAGACTTCCGATAACAATTATCTCAAAAAGGCTATTGCGGAATACGAAAGTCTCTTGGTCGAAATGCCGAATAATACGAGTGTATTGAATAATTTGGCATATATGCTGGCCGATATTAACGAGAGGCTGACCGAGGCTCTTCAATATGCCGAGCGTTCACTGCAGGCAAGGCCAAATAGACCTGACTTTTTGGACACTCATGCTTATGTGTTACATAAAAACGGTAGAGATTCGGAAGCGGCTGAATCTTTGCAGGCCGCTCTGCAACAGTATGAGTCCCAGCAGGTCCAAATACCACCAGACGTATATGAGCATTTAGGTATGGTAAATGAAAAACTTGGTGCACAAGCTGAGGCTATTGATGCCTATAAACAGGCATTGCTGATAGGAGCAGATAATTTGCCGGGAGCAACTGAACAGCGAATAATGTCAGCGATTGAAAGGCTTTCACAGTAGGCAAGTGTAGTGAAAATTAAGCTACACGCCTACTGAGCCCGAGCCCACACCTGATAGGCACGGGAATAAACGAGAAACGAAACATGGTAGAACAAAGAACAACACCTGTAAATAGGATGGCAGGGCCGGTTGCTATACGGCGCCCCGCAGCAGCAACTGCAGCGATGACACCAAAGGAAGTTTTTTCAATCTTACGTCGGCACCTGTTACTAATCATTGCTCTGACCATATTAGGCCTCATAATCGCCGGTGGCACTTGGTTTCTTTTACTTCGGTATCGTCCAAAATATACCTCAGAAACCTATATTAGGGTGCTGTCACCCGTAGAAAAAGATCCTATGACCATCGGGGCAACAAGGATCCCCAAGGACCTTGAATATGGCCATCGTGTATCAATTGCCAACCTTATCAAGCAGCAGAGTAATCTGCAAGAATTGATTAACAGAAATGAAATTAGAGAGACGCAGTGGTTTCGCCGTTTTGCCAGGTTTGATGAAAGCGGCAAGATTACGAATGTAGACCAGTGCATTCTAAAAGCATTCAAGGATTTGAAGAAGCACCTCAGTGTTTATCCACACAGAGATGCTGAGTTTATTGTGCTCTCAATGACCTGCCGCAAAGCTGAAGAAGCAAGAGACATAGTGAATGAAATGGTGAAATTGTTTCTTGCTTCGTATGGAAGTGCAAAACAAGCAGAGGTTACTGCAAAGCTGACAGAGTTTGAACAGCGGAAAAATTTTGTTCAAGGTGAATTGGCCGCTGCCGAGAAGGCGATGGCTGACGTGCGTACACGGCATGAAATCACCGATCTTGGACGCTCTTATGGCCGTTCTTTCCAACACATAATCACATTACGATTGAATCAGTTGGAACTTGAGCAAAACAACCTGACTCTGATAATAAAGCAGGTTGAAACTGACATAGAAAATCTTAAGAGATTGGCAGCAGGCCCTATTAACGTGCAGATTGAACGTCAAGTAGAGGTTGACCCTGTTATGATTGTTCTTGCACAGCAGCTCGCCTTTCTCGAATCTCAGCTTGCAGGCCAACTTGCAAAGTTTGGCGAAAATCACAAACTCGTGCGCAGAATGCGAGAGCAGATAGACAAAATCAAAAATGAGAGACAAACCAGACAATCTGAAATTTCAGAACAGGTCCGCCAGGCGAATCTTAAAAATGCACAGGACCAATTGGCCGTGTTAAAAGGCAGAAATAAGGAATTAGGCCTGTTACGAGAGGAAGCTCAGACACAAAAGAAAGACCTTGATATGGACCGTGTAATGTATGAGCAGCGTTTAGCCATAAGAGATGAGAGAAAGCAGGTGCTTGACGAAATCAAGGCGGCGATAGAGAGCTATAGGATGATGTTTTATGACCCGGAGACACCTAAAATCCAGAGAGTCGGATTTGCTCTAAAGCCGCTGGAAGTAAGTTCTCCGAAGTGGGAGTTTTATTTCCCCGGCGGGACGATATTGGGCTTAATAGCCGGCATAGGACTTGCCTTGGCTTTAGAGCTGCTAAATGACTTGGTGCGGACACCGAGGGACGTGGCCAGATTTCTGCACATCCCGCTCCTGAGTGTTGTCCCCGATGCGGACGAAGATGAACAGGTTCGGGATATTGACCTATACAATGTGGTTCGTAAGGCACCGTATTCTATTATAAGTGAATCCTATAGACGGTGTCGAACGAACATAAAGCTGTCCGGCTCCGACGGCTCCGTGAAAACATTGCTTGTTAGCAGTGGTGCGGCAGGGGACGGCAAAACTTCCGTGGCGGTCAATCTTGCGGCAACTTTTATCGCTGAAAATAAAAAAGTGTTGCTTATCGATGCCAATTTCAGGCGGTCGGCTTTACATACTATATTTCCAAGACCAGTAGCTCAGGACGAGCAAGACCGACAATCCGAATGTGGATTGAGCTCTCTGCTCACGGGCCTGTGTAGTTATGAGGACGCTAAAAGGTCCAATGTTATCGAGGGTCTTGACATAATTGGTTCAGGGCCATTACCTTCTAATCCGTCAGAGTTGCTCGGTAGTTATCGAATGGAACAGTTGATTAAGGATCGGCGTAAGAACTATGATTATATCATAGTTGACGGCCCGCCGGTGCTGCTTGTAAGTGATGCCAAAGTCTTGGCTAGGATTGTTGACAGCACTGTTTTGGTACTTAATGCCACCGCTACAAGAAGAGGGGCCGCTCTGAGGACTATTCGCGAACTGCAGGCGGTAGATGCAAAAATAATCGGCTGTGTCCTCCTTGCCGTAAGGGCTCTGAAGGGCGGTTATTTCCATGAGCAATTCAGGTCTTATCAGGAATACCAAAAGTTACAACTTGCCCAATCAACCTAATTAGCGTATATTATTGCCATTACTGTGCAAGAAAAAATCTATACGCTATCCACGGTGGTTTCTGCTAATTCATTTTGCGAAAGGATTCTTCAATGGAGAAATTTTTAATCACCGGCGGAGCTGGTTTTATCGGTTCAAATATCTGCAAAAAACTCATCTCGCAAGGATACTTTGTAAGGGTTGTTGACAACCTCCTCACCGGCAAAAAGAGCAATCTGAAAGATTTCATCGATAAAATCGAGTTCATTGAAGCCGATATGGGTGATGAAGAGGTCGCTCGTACAGCAATGAAGGACATTGATGTTGTTTTGCACCAGGGCGCATTGCCCTCGGTGCCACGCAGCGTTGAGGACCCTGCCGCCACACACAAACACTGCGTTGATGCTACTTTCACACTTCTTTTAGCTGCCCGTGACGCCGGGATTAAACGGTTTGTCTATGCATCAAGCTCATCAGCTTACGGCGATACGCCGACTTTACTCAAGGTTGAGACGATGCTTCCTCAGCCGCTTTCACCTTATGCGGTAGGTAAGCTGGTTGGCGAGTACTATTGTTCTGTTTTCTATAAGGTTTTCGACCTTGAGACTATCTCGCTGCGGTATTTTAACGTTTTTGGCCCGCACCAGGACCCAGCAAGCCAATACGCAGCCGCCATACCGGCTTTTGTAACAGCCATATTAAAGGACACCCCCCCAACCGTCTTTGGTGACGGCTTGCAGAGCCGCGACTTCACCTATGTTGATAATGTCGTCGAGGCAAATCTGCTCGCAGCACAGGCCGAACACACTGCCGGCGATGTCATAAATATCGCCTGCGGCCAGGCCATAACAGTCAATGAAACTATCGAGGTTATTAACGCTGCTGTAGGCAAAAACATAAAGCCTATCTACACCAAACCCCGCTCCGGCGACGTGAAACACTCACTTGCCGATATCAGAGCAGCCGAAAAACTAATCGGTTTCAGGCCGAAAGTACCATTCAAACAAGGCCTCCAACTCGCAATAGACTTCTATCGTGAGAACATTCTTTAGCTAAGCCTATGCCATTGCCGTGAAGGGAGGCTCAAGCTTGTTTCTTTCGGAAGGAAAACTGGATGGATGGGGTGGCAAAAACAAATTTGTTATTAGCTGCTGGTGTTTATCTCTACAACAGAGACGTTCAACTTCTCGATTAAATAATCCAAACGTTGAAGTTCGATGCCCAGAATTCTTGCGACACTGAGCTTATGTCCTTTAAACAGTTCAAGGGCCTTGGCAATAACTCGTCGTTGTACCTTCTCAAAGATGGGCAGCATGTGTCTTGGATAAGTCTCGGATTCAGCGAATATAATTTTGAAAGGCAGGGCATCAGGGTGAATTACCCGGCCTATGGTTAATTCGTGGGCACGCTCCATCGCCTTGGCGAGTTCACGGATATTGCCGGGCCAGGAGTAATACAAGAGAAGCTTCTTTGCCTCTGAGCTTAGGATTTTATCCTCTCTGTCGTAAAAGTTGGCCTCTTTTGCCAGGAAGTATTCAGCCAGAGACAGAATATCTTCCTTTCGCTCCCGAAGCAGCAGACCTTCGGTATCAACTACGTCCGGTTGAAAGTATAAGTCGGTACTAAGTTCTTCCAGCCTGCCCACAGGACTATCCAGACCGCCGATAATGGTGAACACCCTCAAGGAATCGCTGTTGTCTTCATATATCCCTCGATGGACGGTGGCCGCACCGGTTATCTCTGACAAGACATCAAACGCATAGTTGATGTTGTCTTGCAAACCGCTGACTTTAGCCATTAATTCTTTACCGCCAACAACTATGCAGCCACATGATTTGACTGTAGATAAATCTAATCCACCGGCAAACAGCGTCTTCTCGAGGTTATGTTTCACTGCCTCGGATATCGAAAAGGGTTCGTCAAGTTTATCCACTTGAGTCCGGCCCATTACTAAACAACCGCTGGACTCTATGACATTTAGATAATCCAAACGGTCAAAAGAAGTATACGGACTGCCAAGGGCACTGACCTTGTTGAAAAAATCAAACAAACCTGCGACCGTGTTGTTAATACTGAGCCACAATGGCCTTGCCCTCATTCCTGGATACATCCTGCTGATTTTGTCATTGTCAACAATGATGAGAGGGGATATTTCACCTGCACTGGCCATTTGACTTAACTCGCGAGCCACTTTATACGCATTTTCTACTACCAACGGGGAACCGACTTTGCCTGCAGCTGGTAAAGTCATAATTACGCCCACATTTTTACTGGGTTTCTTTAGTCCAATATATCGGGCGTATCTTTTGGCGATCTCAACCAGTTCAACAACGCTTCCACTCCCGGCACTACCACCTGCACCAAAACAAACCATGATATGGTCAACTTGAGTGCCAAATGTTTGCCGGGCAAGGTGCAAAATATCCTGCCTGTGCTGTTGAACGGCTTTCGCGCCTCTCTCCATGTCCCTGTCATTACTCTCTTCACCCATACCCATCAAGTACTTTTGACTCTGGGGAATAGCAAGCGAATCCAAATCATGGCGATTCGTATTCACGGCCAGTGCCTTCTTGTAACCCAGGTCATAGAAAGACTTCACTAACCTCCCACCGCACTGACCGGCGCCAATCCAGGCATAGCAGGTAGAACCTTTGTTCTTGTCCGCAACGCTGGTTTCTTCCTTAATATTATCTTCGTATTCTTCTAAATCTAAGGCGGGCAGTCCACGATTATTGATTTCGAATTCACCTGCCGCCTTAGCAGGATATTCCTCAGTAGTGCAGCAGTCAGTGTGTGCACCTTGACCATTTGACTTTTGAAAAAATGGATTGCGGGTCCCTGCTTTTTGGATGTCACGGAGAAGTTCCGTCTCTTTTGTTTCCACCAGGGTTGCGCTGATATTGTAAGCCTTATTTTCTTTATTGATAGGTTTTTCTGCCATTTCTCTCATACTGATCCTGACAATTGCTTGTTGTTAAATACCTGCCGTGAGCGATTGAATAAGTTTCGCTTTTTAAGCTATATATAAAAAGTCGGCAACTTAATTAATGAACATCAACAGCGGTAAAGCTTTTGAGTTCTTCCAGCCGGCCGGCTGGACTATCAAGGCCTCCGATAATTGTATACACCCTTAAGCTTTCTCTGTCGTCTTCATATATCCCTCGATGGATAGTGGCCTGGCCGGTTATCTCTGACAAAACATCAAACGCATAGTTGATGTTGTCCTGCAAACCGCTGGCCTTGTTCATTAATGTTTTTCCGCCAACGGCTATACAGCCTGCCAGTTTGGCTGTGGATAGATCGAATCCACTCGCAAGCAATGTCTTCTGCAGGTTCTTTTTCACTGCCTCGGATATTGCATACTTCTCGTCAAATTTATTAACTTTTGTCAGGCCCATTATCGTGCATCCGCCGGACTCTATAATGCTGTGATAGTCTACAGGGTCAAACGATGTATACTGGGTGCTCAGAGCGCTGATCCTGTTGAAAATGTCAAACAAGCCGGCGACCGTGTTGTTTATACTCGGCCAGAATGACTTTACCGTCAATCCGGGGTACATCTTGTTTATTTTGTCATTGTCAACAATGATAAGAGGGGATATTTCTCCTGCCGAAGCCAGTTCACTTAATTTCGTGGCCACCGTATATGCATTTTCAGCTACTAATGGGGAGCTTGCTTCACCTACAGTTGGTAAAGTCATAAATACACCAACCTTCTTGTTTGGATTTTGCAATCCGATATATCGGGCGTATCTTTTGGCGATGTTGATTAATCCAAGAATGCTTCCGCTGCCCGTACCTCCACCGGCGCCAAAGCAGACCATAATATGGTCTACTTGAGTGCTGATTATTTGCCTGGAAAGGTGCAGAATTTCTTGCTGATACTGATGCACTGCTCTCTCTCCTCTTTCTATGTCCTTGCCAGCTCCCAATTCGCCTATGTCCATTAAGAATTTTTGCTCCACGGGAATCTCGAGCATATCCAAATCATGGTAGGCCGTATTCATGGCAAGCACCTTCTTATAACCCAAGTCATAGAAAGACTTTACTAATCTTCCGCCACATTGACCACTACCAAGCCAGGCGTAGCGTGTAGAACCTTTGATACGGTCTACGACACCGATCTCTTCCTCAATGACCGGTTCGTATTGTTCCAAATCCAAAGTGGGAATCTGTGCCATTTTCATCTCTCCATCTAAAATATTAGTTCTTTTATTTTTTCAGTCAATTAGTTGACAATCGCTACCTATGAGCCTTCGATGCAACATCAGGGGCCCCCGTTTTGCGACCTGTTTGCAAAACGGTAATCCCATTAACTATCGACTTGCAAACTGGGCCACATAATCTCTTTTTTGCCGTTTTGATTCTTCTGGCCCAAAGTGCTATTTATCGCTCATCTCGCAGGCAAAACAGTGCTGTGCTGAATTGGTATCCATCTCGTGTCCGATTTAAGGCCGATAATCTCATACCGGCAGTGGTCTTGTGTTGGCGCAGGAAATTTCCTGAACGATGCCTGATAAGCCGGTGTTTGTGGTTAAAGTTGTGCCTTCAACTCTTCTGCGGTCTGGGTCAGTTCTTACCTGTTTGGTTGTTAAGAGCCGTATGGTTCAATTCTTCACCCTCCAACCGGGCAACAACAGCCGTCCCGCACGCATCTCCCCAAACATTTACTGCCGTACGAAGCATATCTAATATCCTGTCAACTGCTAAAATCATGCCAATTCCTTCCAGTGGCAGATTAACCGCCTTGAGCACTATGACCATTGTCACTAATCCCGCCCCCGGAATCGCCGCCGCCCCTATTGATGCTAATGTCGCCGTCAGCATAATAACTAATTGCTGCCCGATACTAAGATTAATACCGTACGCCTGGGCGATGAACATAGCTGCAACCGCCTCATACAAAGCCGTCCCATCCATATTCACCGTTGCGCCCAAAGGCAGCACAAAACTCGCCACTTTATTCGACACACCCGTATTCTTCCTCAGGCATTCCATCGTAATCGGCAGCGTCGCCGCGCTGCTGGCTGTGCTGAAGGCCGTTGCCACTGCGCTGAACATGTCTCTTATAAACTTCAATGGCGAATATTTGCCAAATAGACTCAACAGAACCGGCAGCGTTACAAATGCGTGGATACTCAAACCCAATACCACCGTCACCATATACACCGCTAACGGCCTCAACACCGAGAATCCCATTGTCCCTATCGTATAAGCCATCAACGCAAAAACGCCCAGTGGCGCCAGCAACATAATCCACTCTGTTATTTTCATCATAACCGTGTTGAGGCTCTCGAAGAAAGCTGTCAACGGTCTGGCCTTCTCTCCCGTATTGCTGATGGCAATACCCAAAAGCAAAGAAAAGAATATGACCGACAGCACCTTGTTCTCAGCCATAGCAGCGAACACATTTTCCGGAATAATATCTTCGATTATCGAGATTATTGAGGGTGTCTCCCTGTCTGCCATATCAACAGCCGCCTCGACTCCCATTTTGACGCCAACACCCGGTTTCATAAGGTTCACTAACACCAGACCAACACTTACAGCCAGTAGTGTCGTGGCCGTATAGTAGATAAACGTCTTTAGACCTATCCTGCCCAATCTGCGAATATCACCGAGACTTACTATCCCAGCCACCATCGAAGCCAGAATTAATGGAATGATAATCATCTTGAGAAGCTGAATGAACATATCGCCCGCGAATTTGAGATGAACAGCTTTCTCCCCCAGCGCAAGTCCAGCCACTGCCCCCAAAACTATCGCGATAAGAATTTGTGTGTGAACCTTAAGTCTCAAACAGAACCCCTAAAATCAAACCCGCTTTGCTTCGCCAAACACCCATAGCCATCAACATCATCTCGAAAAACTTTCCGCTGCTTTCTGCGTACTCTTCTTTTCAAAGCTGTTTTTTCATCTCCTCGGCATTATGGATTAGTTCTTTTCGGCTTATTTCCTTTTTGGTTTCAAGCTCAAACGTCCATTCGTACTCATCGACAATTCTGTCAGGATTGAGTGTATTGGCGAAAAAATCGAATGGAAAACCATCATACCACGGCGCTTTTAGCTTACGGTGGGTCTTTAACGTCTCAAATCCCTCTTTGCGAATTGCGACATTGTAATCCCCGTACCATTCAAACGAGACGGTAACGGGTGAGTTGCCTATTTCCTCGTCGTTTAATACAACCATCGCCCCCTGAGGTTCCGTATTGATTGTCAGCTTCCGTTCAACACATCCGCTAAGGATTGTAACGGCAACTAAGCCAATGATTGTTAAAACGAATAAATTGTGTTTTCCCATAACAGAAATCCCTGTATTATTTAAGCTGTTTTAATTGCCCTGATTATATAGATAAAGCAAAAAGATGAAAGGCCAAAATTCAGCCTTAAAATGTTTTCTATCGGCTGCCCTTCGCTTGGTTAATATTTGTCGACATCAGCGTATTTGTTAGTCTGCCGGGACACATCTGCCCTCGGACCAGGCACGCAGGCACTGGACGCTTTCAGCCATTGTGACCGAAAGCGGCGGCGAAGTTCTCAATGCAGAGAGAATTCGATTTGTATCCAGTTCGGTTTTGTCTGCATACGCTGCATGAAGGGCTGATATGACGGCCTGCTCAATTTCAGAACCGCTGTAACCTTCCGATGTCCTGGCCAATGCCTCCAGGTTAAATTGCCCGGGATCACGCTTCCGTTTCTTCAGATGAATAGCGAATATCTCTTTCCGTACGTTTTCGATGGGCAGGTCAACAAAGAATATCTCGTCAAAACGTCCTTTGCGAAGAAGTTCGGGCGGCAGGGCCTCAATGTCATTGGCTGTGGCAATGACGAATACCGGGTCTTCGTGCTCCTGCATCCAGGTCAGCAGCGTCCCGAACATCCTCTTGGAAAGACCCCCATCTGTACTTTGACTGGCAGCCGAGGCAAACCCTTTTTCGATCTCGTCTATCCACAGAATTACCGGCGACATCGCCTCAGTCTGCCGCAGTGCATCCCGGAGGTTGCGTTCTGATTCACCAATATAGCTGGCGAATAAAGAGCCGGGATCCAATCTCAAGAGAGGCTGATGCCAGGCTGTTGCAACAGCCTTGGCACAGAGACTCTTGCCTGCACCCTGGACGCCGAGCATGAGTACACCTTTCGGAGCTTTCAGGCCGAATTCCTCGGCATTCGAGGTGAAAGCGTCCTTGCGCTCGTCCAGCCATTTCTTCAAACACCTCATACCACCAATTTCGCTCAAATCCAGCGGTGTTTGGACATACTCGAGCAAACCTCCGTGTTGAACCATCCGCCGCTTACTTGCTATTACAACGTTCATATCATTGTCGTCAAAGCGCATGTCCTCGGCAACGGTATCAACGATAATGCGTTCAGCCTGCCGTCGGGTCAGACCGCTCAGATTGCGAACGATTGTGTCAAGACCCCTTTGTGTAATCCCAACCTCGATGGGTTTCTTGCGGTGAAAGCGTTGCAGCGTCTTGCGAATGATTTCCTGCAATTCGTCTTTGTCAGGAAAAGAGATTTCAAATGGCCTCGCGTATGACCCCATAACGACTGGTAAATTGTCATTGCTGTCAATCATCACAAGCGTGCTGCCATTCATCTTGAAAAGCTCTGTAATGTCACGCAAAATCCGCAGCGCCACTCCACCCTTAAGATATTCAGCAAGGTCCAGCGTTACGCAAATGGAGCCATCCTTTGCATTGGTAAAGTTACGAAGCCCGGAGGCGGGTGATTCAGTGTCAGCTATGAAAAGGCTCTCGGCCAGCAAACCATCTCTGACACCGCCGGCAACTGACCATATCCACACATCACGGTTTAGACTAAGGGCCACCTTGCGCACCATCTCCAGTGCGTACTGTTCCTCATAAGTGAAGATAGATATGCAGCAGTACCCACCCGTGATAAGTTGTTCAAATCGCTCGATATCATCCATTGAATATCTCCCCGCGCATTTATATAGTCACGACTGTTCTCTCACATAACACTCTGACGTAGTGACCGGTCCCATTTCTCCCGTAAAAATATTTCTTATACTTTTTACGTAATACTTCGAAAAGGCAAGTCAAAAATATCCGAGAATCCTTAATCACTTTTAGTTGGTCCTACGAACTCGATAATATTACCGTCCGGGTCTTTCACCAGGGTCAGATAGTTATTGCCGCCAAGTTGGTAAGGCTTTTTCACAATAACAGCACCGGCTTTTTTGGCCCGCTCTACTGATGCTGCCGTATCTGAGACAAATATCGTCAGGTAGCTATAGCCAAGGCTCGAATGAATATAGCGGTGATCAACCTTTTTTCCCGGCGCCTGGGGAAATTGCATAAGCTTGATTTTGGTCGCGGTCGGTTCATCGCCTAACACAAACACCCTCACTTTGAACGGCTGGTTATCAGTCAGCCCTGAGCCGCCTCCCATTTCTGCAGACACCTCGAAACCCGGCACCTCCGTAAAGCCAAGGGCATTTTTGTAGAATGCCCCCGATTTTTCCACATTGCTTACCACAATTCCCACGTCGATTGTAGTACGGGCGAATGCGCTTTTTGTACCTGCCTCACTCTGGTCCGTGCAGCTGCTAAGAAACAGACTCCCAATCGAAATAACGAACAACACAGCGAACAAACTGGATCTTGTCATAACACATCTCCTTCATTTGTTTAACACGAATTTATTGTCATATTATAATGAAAACACCGCTATACAACAGCCAAAAGTTATCTATCGCCGATTTTTATAACTAGAATTTCCAGAAACAAAGTATATCCTTTTATCTGGTGTGAATCAAAATAAACAGTCAAAAGCGTTGACAGAAGTGCTTCTGACAGTTATTTTATTGCAGAATTTACAGTTATTTTGGGTTCTTTTCTTATGAAAGTTTCACTGAATTGGTTAAGTGATTATATCGAAACAGGGCTTGACACCGAAAAAATCGTTGAGGTTTTGGGCGATTTAGGATTCCCTTGCGAAGGGATAGAACATATCGGTGACGATACCGTGCTTGATGTCGAAGTAACCAGCAACCGCGGCGATTGCTTGAGTCTGCTCGGTATCGCCCGAGAGTTGGCTGCTGCAACGGGCAAAGAATTAAAAATACCGGAAGTTTCGCCGGACGAATCAGACAAAGATGTCACGGAATTTGCCGGCGTTGAGATAGCCGAGCCCAAATTGTGCCCCCGATATACCGCCCGGATTATTGAAGGAGTCAAAATTGGACCATCGCCGGATTGGCTTGGCAAAAGAGTCGAAGCCGTCGGCCTGCGCAGTGTCAATAATGTGGTTGACGCCACCAACTACGCAATGATAGAGACCGGTCAGCCGCCACACGCTTTCGACTATGACAAAATTGTTGATGGTAAAATTATTGTTAGAAAAGCTGTTTCCGGCGAACGCATAGTCAGTATCGACGGCACTACGTGTGACCTGAATACTGATATGCTCATTATTGCTCACCCCCGGGGACCTGTCGCTGTGGCCGGCGTTATGGGTGGTCTCGATACCGAGGTCAGCGAGACCACGTCTACGATTCTTTTAGAGGATGCCTGCTTCGACCCGGTAAGTATTCGCACAACCTCACGCAAACTTGCCCTGCCTTCAGAGGCCTCCTACCGCTTTGAACGAATTGTAGATATTGAGATGATAGACTGGGCCTCGAAGCGCACTGCACAGTTAATTACGCAGGTAGCAGGTGGCAGGGTGGCAAAGGGTGTGGTTGATGTTTATCCTGAAAGAAAAACGCAGAAACAAGTGACCTTGCGGCTTTCGCGTTTGAGCAAGCTGCTCGGCCTTGAAATACCCTCTGAAGAAGTGGTAAGAATCCTGTCGGCGTTGAGTTTCCAGCCGCAGGCTAAAGAAGATTTGATAGTTTGCTCGTTGCCTTCATGGCGAAGTGATATTGAGCGTGAGGTAGACTTAATTGAAGAGGTCACACGTGTATATGGCTACAATAAAATACCGACAGAGAAAAAAATCAGCATCGAAGTAATACCAGTCGATAATCGCCAGAAAATGATAGAATCGATTGGGAAATATCTTAACGGCTGTGGCTTTTATGAAACGATTAATGTCGGTTTCGTTGACAGTTCTGCTGCCAGGCTTTTTACTGAGAGCGATGTTAAGGGGCATTTAGGCGTAAAAGATGTTACCAGGAAAAGCGCGAATCTGCTTCGCCAAACCCTCATCGGCTCGTTGCTGACCGTCCTCAAGACAAACGTAAATGCCAAAAACCTGCCCTGCAGGATATTTGAAGTTGCCGACACTTTTGTACCTGCCGACAAGAAGGGCGTCCTGCCAATCGAAAACACCAAGCTGGCTATGGTCTGTGACAGTAACTTCAGAGACTTGCGAGGCGTTATTGAAGGCCTGATTAAAAGTATTGATAGAGATGCCCAAACAGTTTTTGCTCCTGCGGACCTTCTCTGGGCACAAACCGGAAGCCAAATCATGGTGAACGACAAGGTCGCTGGTGTTGCAGGGATTATCGGCAGGGCGGTTAAAGAAAAATATGATTTCACAGAACTCTCACCTTGTGCCGCGGAACTCGACTTCGAGCTGATGTTATCCTTGCAGCGAGGTGCCATCAAGGTCAAGCCCATACCGAGATTTCCCGCAATACAGCGTGACTTATCAATTATTGTGGATGAAAAAATTTGTTGGGCAGATATCATTGACGCAATCAAAACCAAGGCCCCGACTGAGCTTGAAAACATTCAATTTGTTGGTATATACCGAGGCGAAGGCATCCCGTCCGGTAAAAAGAGTGTTACACTTTCGTTGCGGTTTAGAGATGAAGATGGCACATTGACCCATGAGACGGTCGACCGCTTTCAGACCGATATTGTCAAGAATCTCGATAAACGCGTAGAGGCCCAGCTCCGTACTGTTTAATTCTCATTGCCAAATATGAGAATGGTTAAGGAATCCGGAGGGTGCAAGCCGCTATTTCCTCCAAATCTTATTGACTTTTGGTCACAAATAGTGTATAATTGAGACAATAATCGGCTTTGCCGGTGTCTGGAAGTGGTGAAAATCGCATTTTCATTATCCCGGCTTGTTAATGTTTTCAAAGAAAACAATGGCAAGCGCAGGATGAACCAAAAAATAATGAAATCTTTCAATAGGAGAATAAACATGAAAAGGACTGAAATATTAGCAATTTTGGTTATAGCTTTGGGCCTCATGGTCTGCCCGGCTCAACTTGCAAAGGCAGCTCCATTGGGAACGGCGTTTACATACCAGGGGCGGCTCATAGACGCCAATGGCGTAGCAAATAGCCCGTATGACTTTGAGTTTAGGCTGTTCGACGACCCCTGCACAGGCGCTCCGCTGGGTGGCACAATTGATATAAATAACCTGGACGTAATCGAGGGCTACTTCACAGTGGAATTGGATTTCGGCGGCAACGTCTTTACCGGCGATGCCCGCTGGCTGGAAATTGCTGTAAGGCCTGGTGACAGTACCGGAAGCTTTAACGTCCTAAGTCCACGCCAGGAACTAACGCCAACTCCCTATTCGATTTATGCCGAGAACGCCGGCACGGATAACGACTGGATGCTCTCAGGAAATAATATGTATTCGATTCCGTCCGGCAATGTTGGCATCGGTGCGATGAGTCCATCTTCCAAACTTCATGTAGAGGACAATACAACTGGTGATTTAGTAGTCAAAATATATAATCAAAATGATGCTGGTACTGAGCGTCTGTATTTTGGCACAAGCACTTCAACTGATGCCGGAATAATGGTATATGGTTCATCCAATCTCAGTTATCCAGGTAAATGGCGCTTTTTCAATAACAAGACTTCCGGTCACTATGATTGGATCACAAATCTTGGTGTAAAGATGACGCTTGCCAATGACGGCAAAGTCGGCATCGGCACAACGACTCCATCTTCCATACTTCATGTAGAGGATAGTACAACTAATGATGTAACAGCAATAATACACAATCTAAATAACGCCGGTTCTGAGCGTCTTTATTTTGGCACCGACACCGGAAGTGATGCCGGAATATTGGTATATGGTTCGACAAACGCCTCTTATCCGGGTAAATGGCGATTTCTCAATAACAAAACTTCTGCCCACTATGATTGGCTCACAAATGGTTCGGTAAGAATGACGCTCACAAATGAGGGTAGAGTTGGCATCGGGTATTCAATTCCGACTACAAAATTGTGGGTCGAAGAGAGCGGCAGCGATGACCCGCTCCGCATACGTGTAGCAGGCAGCACGAAGTTAATTGTTAAAAATGACGGCAAGGTCGGCATCGGGACGTTGAGTCCGGATGAAAAGTTGACTGTCGTAGGCAATGTAAAAATCGATGGTAATCTAAATATCTATAATGGCGTCACCAAGATAATGGAACTTGGTGCCGGCCTTGACTATGCTGAAGGCTTTGATGTATCCGCACACGACAAAATCGAACCCGGTTCGGTTCTCGTTATTGACCCTGATAACGCCGGTAAGTTAGCTCTAAGCAATAAGTCCTATGATACAAAGGTAGCAGGTATTGTCGCAGGAGCCAAAGACCTGGGCTCTGGTGTACGTCTCGGAGCAGGCCAGTTTGACTATGATGTCGCTCTGGCAGGCAGAGTCTATTGCAACGTAGATGCAACCGAGGAAGCTGTGCAGCCGGGCGATTTGCTCACTACGTCTGCGATTCCCGGCCATGCTATGAAGGCTACAGATTATGCACATGCGCGAGGCGCTATCTTGGGAAAGGCTATGGAGAGTCTGGAAAAAGGACAAAAAGGACAAATATTAGTGCTTGTAACCCTGCAGTAAAATAAGGATGTAATTAACATGAAAAAATTAAGAAATACAATCCTGGTTGCCTCGCTGATGGTTATGGGCTTGACAATACCGATTCAGGCAAAGAGGGCGACTATGGACGAAGCCCTGACGGTGGCAAACAACTGGATTAGTCTAATCCTGCAGAAAAAGGGAGCCTGGGCCGATGCCAATACTGCCTATGTGGAAGATATACAGGAATTCAAGCGCGGCCGGCGAACACTCGGTTATTTCTGCCGTGTTTGGCCGAAAGGTTACATCGTGCTTTCTCTGCACAAGCAGCTGGCGCCGGTCAAGGCCTACTCAGCAACCTGTGACCTGGACCCGGAGTCTCAGGAAGGTATGACCGACCTCATAAAGAACCGTATGGACCGAATACTTGGTCGTATTGATGAACGTGCCAAGAAGCTGAAGCAAACGCCCGACCAGGTGATGGCAACAATCCTTGATATCAACTACCGTGATGCATGGAATGAGCTTCAAGTCGACACGATGTCTTTCCAGCAGATGCTCGATTCTGATATTGAGCCAATGAACTACCAGGAAGGCCTGGTCTTGCTCAGCTCATCCTGGCACCAGGGAGATCCTTATAACCGGGACTGCCCGGCGCCCCCGCCGGAAGATGACTGCACTGCAGCACACTGCGTGGTGGGGTGTGTGGCTACAGCCGGTGCCCAGATTATGCGTTATTGGAACTGGCCGCCTTATGGTGTCGGACTTCCTTATGACGACTATTACGATTGGTCTAATATGCCCGACAGGGCCACGGGAACCTCGTCGACCGAAGAGATCAACGCAGTCGCTGAGCTGTCTCACGAGGTGGGAATAGCAGTCGACATGATTTATTGTAGCGGAGATGGATGTGCATCAGGTGCCTACACCTACGACATGGTGGGTGTATTTGAAGACCACTACCGCTACTCGACGGACTGTGCGACACGATATCGCAGCAGCTACAGCGCCGTCGACTGGTTTAATCTGATAAAAGTTGAACTCAATGCAAATCGCCCCCTGCAATACAGAATCCCCGGACATTCAATTGTGGCCGATGGGTGGCAGGAAATCGGCGCCGGGCCAACACGACAATACCACATGAATTACGGATGGGACGATTGGCACACCACTTGGTATACGCTGGATTCTATAACAGCAGACCCCGAGAACGATGAGTATATCGTGGAGAATATCTATCCGGAACAGTCCCTGAACAGCTCGCTATCCGTAATACCATATACGCGCGATGCGTCGTTCCCTTATCGCTATTTTAATGTGGATGCTGCGGGCACAAGCGCCACCTTTGAGGCGGGCCAAAATCTGCAGTTTCTACCGGACATTACGGTAACCTGTACCAGCACCACCGGTGGTTCCGTTAGGTTCGACGGTTCGAGCACCTACAACACCAGACTTTTCAGCAACGGCGATAGGACTAAAGGGGCCCGTATTTATAATGGAACAATCAAGATGAATCGTTATGGCTGTATCAGATTCAACTAATGAGGAGTCCGTAATGAAGAAGAGAAAAACGATAACCGGCATGTTTCCTTCAACTGTTTGGACACTTCTGTTGGTGATACTGGCTGCCTCGGCTGCGAGCGGGCAATATGAGTTAAGCTGGTTCACGATTGATGCTGGCGGCGGACAAAGCACCGGTGGGCAATACAAACTTATCGGCACAATAGGTCAGCCGGATGCAGCCTGGAGCAGGGGCGGGGGCTATGAGCTGCTCGGTGGCTTCTGGCCGGGTGGGCCTTTCTGCGTAGTCGATTTCAACCACTTTGCAAGATTCGCCCAATACTGGCTGGAAACAGGAACCGGTTCGCCGGCCGACCTGCACAAGGACTTGAATAATAAGGTCAACGAGCTTGATTTGAGTGTCTTTGTTGACCTCTGGCTATGTTATTGTCCAACCGATTGGCCGTTAAAATGAGACTAAAGCAGATAAATGCAGATAAGCTGAAGATCTCAATTAACTGCTTGGATTTGCCGTAATTTTATTGACTTTTGCCGTTAGATATGTTATAAATGATTGTTGCAGGTTATTCTCTGCGATGTTGGTTTAGAAAGTGTTATTTGAAAAAACCGATACACCCAACTCAGGGAAGCCGGGCCTTGATGGATCGGAAATGCCTACTTGATAGGACCTTCGGACACAAGCAACGGTTACCCACGTGGAAATAATGGGTTTTTCTTCAAACGCTTTCTTACCAAAACAGTGGAGGAAAGCCGGCAAGTTATAAAAGGCCTGTTTATACAGGCCTTTTTTCTTTTCCGCCCCTCTTAGATAGAACATTACTATCCCGGATTTTTTGCGGAACTTAGACCAAAAGCAACATTCACGTGGCCCAAGAAAGTGAAAAACCAATCCCTTAATGGGGACTTCTTTACAGGGGACCTATCCGAACCACTCCCACTGATACTCTCCGCCTATCCCACTAGGCCCTATACTCACCAATGGCATCCTAACATCCTTTGCCTTTTCAGAAGTAACTGAGCTTGAATTCTCTCTACCCCTTACCATCCTTACTATGGCATCAAACTCCCTTGGCCTTCTACTGCCGATGAAACGGCATAAACTTGCCCATTGAGCAGGGTCTATGCATTCAGACAATTTACACCATACACCTGTTTCAGCAATTGAGGGTTCTGAGAATAAGAGTCCTTGTGCAATCATGAGCCGATCCTTTCAACTTATTCATATTTTCACAAAAAAGTTGGGAAGGGCTTAGGAGGGACTTGGTTGAAACCAGAGGTCGGTTCCACCCTATACTACTGCATATAATAATCGGCAAGACCGGGCAGATCAAATGAAAAAATGTTCTAACATCCACCCCTACGTGGCCCCGGCATAGAAAAAAACAACACTTACAGGGGACCTTACGCCTCTTCTTCTGTGTTTCCCATTCCATATTTAGTGATGAATGTGTACCCATAGTTGGCCTGAAATAGTACATTATTTTCTTGACATATATCAAAAAGCTGTTAGACTATTTTTTATGCGTTTTTCGGCTATCAAGGAGGAGGGCAGCTAAAATGCGTTTCTTTTAGCACTTCTCCTGAATAGCCATAAGGCCGACGAGGCTTTACAATGAGCAAAAGCGGAAAAATAGGCACTTTTTATAGGAGGCTAAAAATGGGTGGTACAACAAATCTGAGAACGTCCCTGGTAATGGCAGTATTTTTGATGGCAATGGCGTGTACGGCTGCGGGAGACGTCATCTATGTGGATGATGATGCCTCTCTCGGCGGTAACGGACAGAACTGGGCGACGGCGTACAGATACCTTCAGAATGGCCTGTCCGTTGCCTGGAGTGGCGACGAAATCCGCGTGGCTCAGGGTATTTACAAGCCGGATGAGGACAGTGCCCATCCCAATGGGAACGGCTCGCGAACGGCGACGTTCCGGCTAAAAAACGGTGTCGTTATCACGGGCGGCTACGCCGGCTTGGGTGAGCCCAACCCCAATGTACGGGATATCGAGGTGTATGAGACCATTCTGAGCGGCGACATTAGAATTGTCGGCAATAACTCGGACAACAGCTTTAACATAGTGACCGGCAGTTATACCGACTCGACAGCCGTGTTAGACGGATTCACGATCACCGGAGGAAACGTCGATATTGAGACGGGACAAGAAATGCCGTATGGCGCCGGTATGTTCGCCCTGTCTGGCAGCGCGACACTTGCCAACTGCATATTCACGGGCAACTCGGCATACGCCGGTGGCGGTGTGTGCTACCTCGGCGAGTGCAGCCCGGCTCTGACCAATTGCACCTTTACCGGCAACTACGCTTTAATCGGAGGCGGATTAGTCGGCGCCGGCAGTGCCATGACCATAACCAACTGCACCTTCACCGGAAACTCGGGCGAGTATTATGGCGGCGCGTTCTACAACGAGGCCGGTAGTGCCACAATAATCAACTGTATATTCAACCAAAACACCTCCAGTTTCTACGGCGGCGCAATAAACGAGCTCATGGGCAGATCCTCTCTGTACAACTGCCTCTTCACCGGAAACTCGTGCAGTCTCGACGGAGGCGCAATGTACTATTGGTATGAATCCAGACCGAATCTGTACAACTGCACCTTTGCCGGCAATTCGGCGCCCAACGGAAACGCCATAGCGTCCGCTACGCCCGAAGGTGCCGGGGATATACCACCGAGCACCGTTCGCGCGCTCAACTGCATCTTCTGGGATGGCGGCAGCGAAATATTTAACAATAACAATTCGTTCATCATGATTACCTACAGCGATGTTCAGGGCGGCTGGCCGGGCACAGGTAACATCAATTCAAATCCGCTATTTGTCAATGCCGCCATCGGCAACTATCATCTGCTGCTTGGTTCGCCGTGCATCGATGCAGGCGACAACTCATCCGTTCCGCCATCGGTGGTTACCGACCTCGATGGAAACCCTCGCATCATAGACGGCACTGTCGATATGGGAGCATACGAGGGTCCCTACCAGGGCTTTTTACTAAGCGCCGAGTCGGTCATCGTTCCCGAAGGAGGGACAGCAACGTTTACCGTGGCGCCAATAGTGGACCCCCTGGGGACGCTTGATGTAACTGTAACTGTCGAATCAGGTGACCCCGACATCACAGTCGAGTCCGGAGGATTATTGATCTTTGACTCGACAAACTACTCGCAGCCCCAGACGGTCACTCTTGCGGCTGCGGAAGATGCAGACCAGGTGCATGGGTCCACTGTGATTTTGGTAAGTGCGCCCGGGGTTTATCCCGCCGATGTTACGGCGTACGAATTAGACAGCGAAGGCCCAACTGTTTTATATGTCGATTGTGACGCTAGCGGCGCAAATGACGGCAGCAGCTGGGAGAATGCCTTTACTGACTTGCGAGAAGGACTGAGCTTTGCGGCCGAAACCTTCTGGGTCAAGGAGATCCGGGTGGCGCAGGGAGCTTACTCTCCCGAGGGTCCACTGCCGGATATTCGTCGGGCAAGCAATCCGAATCCAGCCGATGGTGCAACAGGCGTCAGTAGAACGGCTTATTTGAGTTGGACGGCCGGCCCTGATGCCACATCGCACGATGTGTACTTCGGCACGACCAGTCCCGGTATGTTCCAGAGCAACCAGACTGCAACGACTTTCGACCCCGGCACGATGGCTTATAGCACTGTGTACTATTGGCGTATCGACGAGGTCGGTGCATATGGCACAATCACCGGTACAATCTGGAGCTTCAGGACTGGTGGGGGCGGTCCTGGGTCACCACCTTTTCCGTCGCCACCAGATCTATCTGTTCCGCCGCCACCGCTCGACCGGACAGCCACATTCCAGCTAATCAACGGTGTAATTATCAAAGGCGGCTACGCCGGCTTTGGTGAACCGAACGCAGATGCTCGGAATATCGAGGCATACAAGACCATCCTCAGCGGCGACATTGGAATTCTTGGCGATATCTCGGACAACAGCTACCACGTAGTGACTGGCACTGATTGTGACGAAACCGCCGTCCTCGACGGCTTCACCATTACTGCTGGTAATGCGAATCAAGATTATCCTTCTCCATATGCGAACGGTGGCGGGATGTATAATTATACTGGCAGCCCGACTCTGACCAACTGCACGTTCAGCGGGAACTCGGCTATGCATTACGGCGGGGGGATGTTCAACGGCGAAAGCAGCCTGACGGTAACCAACTGCATCTTCAGCGGGAACTCGGCAGACTACGGCAGCGGGATGTACAACTACCAGAGCAGCCCGACGGTAACCAACTGCACGTTCAGCGGCAACTCGGCCGAAACCGGCGGCGGGATGTGCAACTGGGAGAACAGCAGCCCGACGGTAACCAACTGCACGTTCACCGGCAACTCGGCAATGACCTATGGCGGCGGGATGTCCAACTTTGACCATAGCAGCCCGACAGTAACCAATTGTACCTTCAGCGGAAACTCGGCAGCCAACTACGGCCACGGCGGCGGGATGTCCAACTTTGACAACAGCAGCCCGACGATAACCAACTGCACGTTTAGCGGCAACTCGGCTGGCTGGGACGGCGGCGGGATGTTCAACTACTACAGCAGCCCGACGTTGGCCAACTGCATCCTGTGGGGCAATGCCGCGCCAAGCGGGCCACAGATACACAACTATGGGACGAGTTCGGCAACTGTTACGTACTCTGACGTTCAGGGCGGCTGGCCGGGCGCAGGTAACATCAATGCAAATCCGCTATTTGTGGACCCGGCCATCGGCGACTATCATCTGCTGCTTGGTTCGCCGTGCATAAACGCAGGCGACCCTGATTATATAGCCGAGCCTAACGAAATAGACCT
>JBARPZ010000340.1:0-2787 GCA_049643445.1 Sedimentisphaerales bacterium | reverse complement strand
CTGACGTCGACTAAGGTCTGGTCCCTTCATAATGGGAACTCTTACACCTAACATTTTATAAAAGATGGCCGATTCTCGATAATCAACCTTCAATAATCATTAATCGTTTTCACACGTGCCACGGGCTTCGCATTGGCCTGCCGAGCATCCTTGTCGCAGTCGGGTCGCCAAGTATCTCTTCAGTCTCGGGATTAAACCGTATCTTACGACCCAGAAGCATTGCAATCTGGCCCAGGTGTCCCGGCGTCGCAGAGCGGTGCGCAACCTCACAGGGCGTCAGTGTCGTCTTGCGGTTCTTAACACAATCCAGGAAGTTGCGCCAATGACCGGGCGAGCGGAAAAGGTGTATCTCATCAGGCCCGATCTTTTCCTTGAGTATTTCCTTCGGGTTCGCATCCATTCCACCGCGATCGACCCAGACCCATCCATCTTCACCGATCCACTTGGTTCCGCCGCGGATGTCACCATGTCCGCCGGCGATAGTCATCGTAATTCCCTTTGGATACTTGAGAGTCAGGCGATATTTTGTTGCCGTGTTCCATAAACCGTCTTTTGGGTATTCGCCGTGGCCCTCGATTTCGTGTGGCCCTTCGTAATCGAAGCCAAGTCCCCAGTGAGCGATATCAACATGATGGCCTATCCAGTCCATAAGCTGACCGCCACCGAGGTCTAAATGCCATCGCCAGTTTTTATGTACCCGCGCCGGGCAGTAGGGTGCATAAGGTGCCGGCCCAATCCAGAAATCGTAGTCCAGCTCCTTGGGCGGCGGGCCAACACCTTCCTGTCCCTTGGTTCCTCCGAAATCGCTGTGCCCGGCAGGCAGCCCAACCTCAACAGTGTGCACCTTACCGACGCGCCCGTTGACGACCAGCTCGCAAGCCTGGCGGAAGTGAGACTGTGACCTCTGCCAGCTGCCGGTCTGCCATATCCGGCCGTAACGCTCCACCGCATCGCACATGGCGCGACCTTCTTTTAAGTTATGCGAGAGAGGTTTTTCACCGAAAATGTCCTTGCCAGACTTTGCCGCCGCAACGGCCGGAACTGCGTGCCAATGGTCCGGCAGACCCAGCGACACTGCATCGATATCATCGCGCGCCAGAAGCTGGCGAAAGTCCTGGTAGACAGCACAGTCTTTGTTTTTGTAGTGACCGTTGATACGATTGACCGCATCCTTCAGATGATTTTTGTCCACGTCGCAGGCGGCAATGATTTGGCAGTCTTTCTGGCCGAGGAAGGAATTCATGTTGCTGCCCCCCTGCCAGCCAATACCGATGCAGCCCATAGTAATCCTGTTGCTCGGCGCGACATTGCCGGCATTGCCCAGAACTAACGAGGGTACAATATATGGAAAACTTATTGCCCCCACGGCGGTGCCGGCTGCTTTCCCGAGGAACCGGCGCCGGCTAATATTGCTTCTATTACTCATAACTACCCTTCCTGCAATTGTAGCCTTGTCCTATCCAAAACTATCTGTTTAGAACCATCAAAGCTCTAATCTTATTTATCAAATGCCGCATCGAAAGCAACCTGGGACGGCTTGAAATCCGCCTGCTTGATGAACTGACAGGCCTCTTTCGCTCCGTGCTCCCGGTCCATTCGGCTGTCTTCCCACTCTACCGAGAGCGGGCCCTGGTAGCCGATATCGTTAAGCGCAACGATGATTTCCTCGAAGTTGATATCGCCGTGACCAATCGAGCGGAAGTCCCAGTACCGGCGAGGGTCGGCAAAATCAGTATGGCCGCCGAATACACCCACCGTGCCGTCACCATGTCCCCACCAGACATCCTTCATATGAGTGTGGAAGATGCGGTCCGGGAAGGTCCGGATGAACTTGACGTAATCCACACCCTGGTAGCCAAGATGACTGGGGTCGTAGTTGAAACCAAAAGACGGGTGGCCTTTGATGGCTTTGAGAGCACGCTGTGCCGAGGCAATGTCAAACGCGATTTCAGTCGGGTGTACTTCCAGGGCAAACTTCACACCCTCGGCCTTGAAGGCGTCGAGGATGCGCCGCCACCGCTTTGCGAAGTCCTTGTAACCTGCCTCGATAGCATCCGGCGAGGCCGGCGGGAAAGAGTAAAGCAGGTGCCATATCGAACTTCCAGTAAATCCATTGACGACATCAACTCCCAGCTTCTTCGCGGCCTTGGCGGCATCGATTACTTTATCGGCCGCACGCTTGCGGACGCCCTCGGGATCGCCGTCACCCCAGACATCCGGGGGCAGTATTGCCTGATGACGTTCGTCAATATTGTCGCACACAGCCTGCCCGACCAGGTGCGTCGAGATTGCGAACACCTTAAGGCCGTACTTTTCCAGCAGGGCTCGCTTTGCCTTGCAGTAGTTGCGGTCGCTCAGGGCCTTGTCAACATCGAAGTGGTCGCCCCAGCAAGCTAACTCCAGACCATCGTATCCCCAGCTTTTTGCCTTTTTAGCCAGTTTTTCCAGAGGCAAATCCGCCCACTGCCCGGTGAAAAGTGTTACTGGTCTTGCCATTTGTAATTCTCCTTAACTCGAAATACAGAATCCTTTTGAAAAATGCGTAAACCTTTTATCTACAACAAATAACGCTTACGAACGCTATTTTATTGCAACTTCCTTCGTTTCAATTATGGTTATTGTGTAACTTCCCATTATAAAAGGATTTATACACAAAAAGGAGGTGCGTCCTTGCCGACACTCCGAATTATCCTGCCATTATAACTTTCAGAACGCGATAAGCAATCCCAAAATTCCTGCCAAAACAACACACCTTTGCACTATTCGAACCAATTTTTTTGTATCTAT
>JBARPZ010000339.1:0-6826 GCA_049643445.1 Sedimentisphaerales bacterium | reverse complement strand
TTGTAAAGGAAAAAATGAAAAAAATAACTTTTTTTTGTCCAGCCCGGTGCGCTGGGATAGGCAGGGGGGGAGGACAGAGATATGGTGTTAAAATGAGCAAGTAAAATAGGTGACTGTCCCTAGTTTTAGTAGTTTTAGTTTTAGTAGTTTTAGTTAGTTTTAGTCGTCCCTAGTTTTAGTTTCCCTAATTGGAGCGTCGGATTGGGGAGGGTTGTTGCCTATTACTTCCAGTCTATCTCGGCCCTTCTCTCTGCCAGATCTACCCAGACAGAAGCATGCTCATACGATCTTGTATATATCCACCCCTCTTTTCTTGCTTTGCCCTTCGGTTTGCCAAGCGGTTTGTGAAACTCTGGATAATCAACCAGACTTCCGTGTTGATCCCGCCACCCCCATGAGTAAGAGAAATAGCAATTCTCCTGTGCCGCTATCAGGAAGCACGCCAGTGAGAAGATGATCTTCTTTCGAGCTTCATCAGCCAGCACCTTTGATGGAATACGCATCTTTTCCTTGTTGGTCCAATTGAATGTTGGATCAGGCCAACCCTTAACGACTACGGTTCTGCCCATACGGGCAGCACTGGTGATTACCTTGATATCAGCAACAATAGATTCTTTGCTTTGACTGTGGAATGCAGTGAAATGCTCGATCATTACACCACTGGTATGTGGAAGATACTCCTTTCCTGTGGTTTTGCCAGCAGGATCTAGAGATCGAATTCCATTATAGACCAATAAGGCATCTTCTCCCATTTGCTTGTTGGCAAGTCGCATCATATCGGCAACTGCCTGTGTCAGCATATTTTCACTTCCCACTCCCCATCCTCGTTTCATCCAGATTGGACGTTTGGCCTGATTAACGGCATCCATAAAGATGCCATCACATTCGTATTCAGTTACTGCCTTTCCTGCAATAGAAGCCCACCATTGACGAAACTCAGGATTGAGTAGGTTATACTGCTCCAGCGTCCCTGTCTTGTATATTGGGTCTCCACTTTTGTCTCGGAAGATCCATTCAGGATGGTTGGCAACTGTCTGACATGCATCATACAGAGGGTAGTTGAGGAAGGTGTTCCAATAGAAAAGCACTTTCATTCTTGGATTTAGTGCCTTGAGCCGTTTGGCGTCGAAAGCAATACCCTTTTCGGTTGAGCCAGAACGGCCCCGTCCATGGCCTTTTTCAAGACAGACAAAATCAGATGCCTGAGCAACAAATTTGAGTTCGCCATCCGACAACGGGCCACTACTCTTGCCGAAGTGAATGTAGACAGGAACCGTGTCCCAAGAGAAGTTGGGTTTTGCAGAATCACCACTGGCTAATGTCGCACACTGAAATGAAATAGCCAAGACTATGCTGGCAAACTTCTTCATATTACACATCATTCCTTTTTATCTGTTTGTTCACCTTCATAATCACTGCTCAATCACTATATCACATATTGTGAGGTTGTCAAACAGGGCAAACTACCCCTTCCTCGCCCCACATGTGCCACTCCCCAGTCGAGCACTATCGACACCTTGCTCCTGCTGGGATTTCGTGGTATCCTTATCGAGTTAAGAACGTTTTTCATGCTGGTGTGAATACGACAAGAAGTTGTTAGATAGAACGTAGGGAATTGCCATTATACAAACAAGAAGACTTATAGCCGCATATTTACTTGGGAGAGTCCACGAATTCCATTGCTTCTTTGATGGCCATAAACCCATAAATGTTTCTTTCTATATAAGAAGTTCCCGTCGCTTCATCAATATTTATCCGCCTATGGCGGTTGTTACTTATTAACCATCGCGTTTTTCGATTGCATCAGTAGCTGCTTCAGGCAGTTCAGAATACATATTGTCAATCCTCTTAGGCATAGAAACCATATAGTCAGTAATGATATTGAGTAATAAAAAGAGTTTCCCAGCGACTTCGGGGGCATCTGTGTCAATTTGCCCGGGGTGTACTGCGTTGTTGCCTATGACCCGAACAACATCCAAAGACATCTGAATCTTTTCGGGCAGCCCATTGGCCACGAGTGTTTTGATGTCGACGTTAATATTCTTGCCTTTGCCGCCCAATGCCACGCACAGCTTCTGAATAGCCAAACGCAACAAGGCAGCAGCGCCTCGTGGCGACTGCGTGTAGATACTGGCCGCTTCTTCGTAGTCTTTCTTCACATCCTCCGGTAATCGGTTCTGTTAGGATATGGTGGAGATGTAATAATCACATCCACCGGCCATGGGGCCACGATAGTGTTAGCGTCGTCCATACCAAAATGGAGCTTGCCGCCACCTTTGATAAGTTTGTTAATGTAAACAGAATCATAGTATGTGTAAAATCGGCCGACGACTTCTTGTACAATAACTTTCAGGTCTCTTGCCGTTGTCATCCCGCCAGGTCTATACCAAGTGCAATTCATATTGCTTGTAGATACACAACTGTATGGGCGAATGCACAGAATAATGGCAGCCCTAAGGAATGTTTTCATACTAGGATTGTATGCCGATGTCCTGTGCCAAGCCGTCAGAAATGCCTTGACAACAGCATCGTCAATCCAGTTGTCCGAACTCACTAGCCCCAATTTATGTAAACTTTTGAGGCATTTATGCAACTCCGTAGAACAGGATCCGGGGAAGCGTTTTTCAAGCCTCCTAATAGCACGGCAGATTGAATAAGTTTTGGCACGATTGACATAGTAGTGACATGGCAAGAGATCATTAAAGAAAGCACTTCCTTTGAATTCCTCGACGTCAGGTATTAAAGGAGAAGTACCGCACATTGGGTCAAGCATTCTTGGTGCCTTTGCCAACACTCCACGAAAGAATTCCAACTGTTCTCTTCTAAATACTGCATACTCCCGAGTGAACAGATTTGGATCGCGATGTCGCTGCATCATATTTCCTAAGTAATGTATTCGTTAAAAAGATAGAGAATGGAGAGATATCTATCCCCACTGATTTATATCCGTCTAGTTTTGACTTGATAAGTGTTGTTCCACCTACACAACCACAGAACAAATCTATCGCATTAGGTTTTCTCTTTTGCCTTGCTCCTAAATCCCTTTTGTTCTTCGCCAACCTCAAATCCTGAAATATAAAACTCAATTTTCAGAGCACACAGTACTAAAACCAACAATTCCCGTCAAACAATTCTTTTTATTCACCTTATAGCCGTTTCTGGTTGGTTAAATGTTGATAGAAAAAAAAGCATAATTTCAGATTTCAGATTAAGTTTCCAGTTGCCAGTTTTCAGGGCCTAAGGGCATAAAAAAACAGTTTCCAGTCGCCGGTTGCCAGTTTCCAGTTGTCAGGCCCAGTTAGAAAGTAGACAAGGCTTATACGCCTTACTTCTAACGGGCTAAATCTCCAGTGGCCGGTATTTAGGCGGCGTTTTTAAGCGAAAACCTCCCCAGAGAGATAATAAAAAAGATCTCACGGGGTAAACCGGCGTTTTTAAGCGAAATCCTCAGTTGTCAATCAAGCCATTATGGACAGAGAATACCACAAAAGAAAAGAAAAGGGAAAGAAAAATAGTGGAAAAAGAATATCGAATATCGAACACGGAATTTCGAATGATGAAGTGGCAACTGCCAAATTGGCACAGGCTTGGAAGCGATGGGGGATGTAACTTGCTTTTAATACTATATTTAGGATTTTGGTCTTGCCGGGCACGTTGTTTGCTCTTTAATATGGATTAGAGTATGTCCGATATTTTAGTTTTGAGGATTGTGCAATGAAATTCGACAAGTTCACACTGAAGGCTCAGGAGGCGTTGGCGACGGCCCAGCAGGTTGCGATGGCTAAATCGCATACTGTTCTGTCACCACTGCATTTACTCAGCGCCGTTTGCGATGATGATAACGGCGTCGTGGTTATGGTCCTGAAAAAGATCGGCGCTAATATCTCGCGAATTAAGGAGATGACCGAAAGCGAACTTGGACGGCTGCCGCAAGGCCAAACCAGTAATCTACTTACCCCTGAACCTGCTTTTAACCAGATTGTTCTGGATGCCCAAAACCGGGCCGATGCTATGGGGGACGAATACCTGAGTGTCGAGCATTTATTTCTTTCGCTTTCCTCAGTACAAAATGATGCCAAAGAGATTCTACGGCTTAACTCGATTACGCCCGAACAGGTTGAAAGCGCTCTGAAAGAAGTTCGAGGCGGAGAAAAGATTACAGACCCAAGTCCGGAGGATAAATACAAGGCCCTGGAGCGATACGGAATCGACCTTTTGGAGATGGCCCGAAAGGGAAAGCTCGACCCCGTTATAGGCAGGGATGAAGAAATTAGGCGATGTATGCAGGTCCTCAATCGCCGGACGAAAAACAACCCTGTACTAATCGGTGAGCCGGGCGTAGGCAAGACCGCAATCGTCGAAGGCCTTGCCCAGCGGATAATAGCAGAAGATGTCCCCACAGGCTTGAAGAATAAAAGAATCGTTGCCCTGGATATGGGGGCGTTGATAGCGGGAACAAAATTCAGGGGCGAATTTGAGGACCGGCTCAAGGCCGTGCTCAAAGAGGTCATCGCCGCTGAAGGCCAAATTATACTTTTCATCGACGAATTACATACCGTCGTGGGGGCAGGAAAAGCCGAAGGCGCGGTGGATGCGGGCAACTTGCTCAAGCCGTCACTTGCACGGGGCGAACTTCGGTGTATCGGCGCCACTACGATTGACGAATATAGAAAGTATGTGGAAAAAGACGGTGCGCTGGAGAGGCGTTTTCAGCCGATTGTTATTGACCCGCCGAGCGTTGAAGAAACTATAGCTATCCTTCGAGGTCTGAAGAACCGCTATGACACACACCACGGCGTTCGGATTACGGATTCTGCTCTTGTGGCGGCTGCGACTTTATCAAATCGCTACATATCCGACCGGTGGCTGCCGGACAAGGCGATAGATTTGATTGACGAGTCCGCCTCGAAGCTGCGGATAGAGAATGATTCACTGCCTGCCGAGCTGGACAATATCCGAAGAAAGATAATTCAGCTTCAAATTGAACGCGAGGCGCTGAAAAAAGAAAGCGATAATGCCAGCAAAGAACAATTACAAAAGACAGAAAAGCAGTTGGAGGAATTGCAGGAACAGGACAAGAAACTCACCGGACAGTGGGAAGGTGAAAAAGGTGACATCGACCAGATAAAAGAGCTTAAACAGAAAGTCGAAGAAGCGCAGATGGAATTCGAGAATGCCCAGCGCAAAGGTGATTTGGAAACTGCCGCCCGCCTGAAATATGGGACAATTACCGATTTGAAAAAGGAGCTGGAAGAAAAAGAGGAACAATTAGCTAAATCCGACAGGGCCAAGATAATTCATAACGAAGTCAACGAGGAGCACATCGCCGGCGTCGTATCCAAATGGACGGGGATACCAATTTCGAGATTATTGAGCGGTGAGCGAGAACGCCTGATGAAGATGGAAGAGGCAATCGCCAGGCGAGTCGTTGGGCAGAAAGAGGCGGTTGAAGCACTTTGCAATGCGGTCCGCAGAAGCCGGTCGGGATTGGGTGATCCTAATCGGCCGATAGGGACACTTCTGTTTCTCGGGCCGACAGGTGTCGGCAAGACCGAGCTTTCCAAGGCACTTGCAGATTTTCTCTTTAATGATCCTTCCGCTATGGTTCGGATTGATATGAGCGAGTTTATGGAGGCACATTCCGTCGCCCGGCTAATCGGCGCGCCGCCGGGCTATGTCGGTTACGAAGAGGGCGGCAGATTGACCGAAGCCGTTCGCCGAAAGCCCTATTCGGTGATTTTGCTCGATGAGATTGAAAAGGCCCATCCCGACGTCTTCAATGTGCTGCTGCAGGTCTTCGACGACGGCCGATTGACCGACGGCAAAGGACGGACCGTTGATTTCAAGAACACCATTATCATTATGACCAGCAATATCGCGAGCCAGCAGATTCAGCAATTGACTGAAGAATCCGGTGCCGACTGGGAAATCGAGGCCCACGTTAAAGACGCCCTGAGACAGATTTTTAAGCCGGAGTTTTTGAACCGCATCGATGAGATAATCGTTTTTCACATGCTCAAGAAGGAGGACTTGAGGAAGATTGTCGACATTCAACTTGATTATCTCGCCGGACGTTTGAATGAGCGGAAGATAAAGCTTGAATTCACGGATAGTGCACGCAGCCAGATTATGGATGAGGGCTACGACCCTGTTTTTGGTGCAAGGCCCTTGAAGCGGACAATCCAGCAGCGTTTGGAGAATCCGCTTGCCTCCGAGCTTCTTGCCGGCAAGTTCACCGATGGTGACACTATAAAAATCGATGCCGATGCACATAGATTCACATTCGAGAAAGTTTAGGTTTCACTAAAGAAGGATCGAATGGAATTTGTTTTCTGATGGAATTTCCCGGATTATTTGGTAATATAGCGTATCGGCTGTCCTGGGAATGCTGTAAAAGCCGTATATGGGAAATCCCCATGTACCCAATATTGGAAATCTAAAAAGACTTGAATTGAAATAATCAGATGAAGGAGTCGAGCATACCTATTTTTTTTTCTTGTGCCGCAGTCAGGTTTCTGTTGGTAGTTTGCATTTCTGTGATTATGCCGGCCAAACAGGGCGAATCCCAAACTGCTGCGGGAAGAACACCCTGGAAATGTCACATTATAGATGACACATCGCGGGGTGCTGATGGTGTAAAACTGGCAGATGTGAATCGTGACGGATTGATGGACATCACGACCGGCTGGGAGGAAAGGGGCCTTACACGAGTTTATGTGAATCCGGGACCTGGAAAGGTAAAGGGGAAATGGCCCTTTGTGACAACGGGAGAGACACGGTCGGTTGAAGATGCCGTGTTTGTTGACCTGGATGAAGACGGATTCGT
>JBARPZ010000338.1:0-1606 GCA_049643445.1 Sedimentisphaerales bacterium | reverse complement strand
GGAACCGAACCACAGAATTTCCATAGCGCTCCTGCTCGTACTTATAAAGATTTATCACCGGAACATCATCAACATCGAAACTCAGCAATCTTTTCGACCAACCGGTAGGAATCGTTTCCGTCCCCTCGATTGTGTAGAGAAAATACTCACTCAAACCTTCCTTCTTGATTTCCTTGGGCTTTGCTGGTGCGAGAACTACGTCATAAGTGACCTCTTCCAGCCCCTCCATCTTCTTTCTGGTATCTTTGCCCCCCAGCCGGAGAAGTCGCTCGGTTGGGACTGGCTCGCCCGGTCTTCCATAGGGATATTGCCGCCTTGCAAGTTCAGCTATCTGGTCGAGCATATGTACCTTGCCGACAATCAGGCGTGTCTGTGCATTTTCGTAGTCTTCGCCGCTATTGTTGGTAACTCGCACATAGCCCTGCAAGCGCATCGTCTTCTCATCTTCAGTGAGCGTTCCCATATAAAACGCCCGCCAGGACAGTCCACTTGTCAGATATGTAATCTCGACAGGTACTTTGCCACTAACTCCGCTTTCGATATTCCATAGGCCGAGGTTTCTTACCCTCGGCGGATAGGTCAAATCGGCGATATCAATCTTGTCCGCGCTGGCTTTGGGCAGCATCTCCAGGCTCGTCGGGTCTATCAGAGTGTTTGCCCACGAAAATTGCAGCTTGTTCTCGCCATCTTTGAGCGTCAACGCCCTGCTTTCACGCACCAACGTCATATCCGCTGAATTGTAAATCGTAAGCTGTACCGTGTCTCGCGAAGGCAACGTAACCAAATCAACCTTGCAATATGCAACAGACGTTATTAAACCGATTATCAAAAATATTATTGAACGCTTCATTTTAGGGTCCTTTTCATTCAAAAGACTTATCGTTCTCGTGCTCTCGTCCAATCTTCCTGTCTTACACCGTGATATGTGGTCAACGTATACCCGAAAGCCTGCTTTGACCTCGGCTCTAAGACAAGCGTGAACTTGACCGTATCCAGGTCAACACTCTCGAACTGCCCGAAATCACCGCTTTTCTCCAGCTTCCAGTATTGCGTGGGGAAGTTCCGTTTAATTTCCACTTTCGCTGGAATATCACGAGTGTTTCTTACTTCAATCTTGAATTTGCGGACTTCATCCCAGCCGGAGATGTTGCGCTTACTGTCGAACCTGTAGTTTTTCGTCTCAAAATCCATAAGCATCGGCTCAACAACAACATTGGCAACAGCACCAAGATTGAGTTCCACATCCTCATCTACGGGAATATACTTAAATGAAGACTGGCCCGTATAGGACAAGTGTCCCTGATTGTCAGCGCTTCTGTAAACCTTGAGCATCCCGCCGGGGATAGGCGTATCGCCGAGTTCGTGCTCTTCATCGTTCTTGAAGTTAAGGAAGCGTACTACAGAATTACCATAACGCTGCTGCTCATATTTATAGAGATTTACCACCGGCACCTCGTCAATATCGAAACTCATCAGCCGTTTCGACCAGCCGGTGGGAATAGTCTCAGTGCCCTCTATCGTATACAGAAAATACTCGCTCAGACCCTCTTTTTTAATTTCTTTGGGCCTGCCAGCCATCCCCCTATACGCCGTAAACGCTTTATCC
>JBARPZ010000337.1:0-5645 GCA_049643445.1 Sedimentisphaerales bacterium | reverse complement strand
ACTAAGCGGCACCCCATCTTCTGCCTCGCTGAACTTCTGATTCTCTTCCGGGAAAAAGACTTCGTAATATGCCCAGCCTTGATTTTTACTGACACCTTCAAATAGCATTTGCACGTTCACTGTTTTTTTGGTTGCGTCTTTGAAGGCAGGGTTGGCATTAGTGCCGTCATTCTTTGTGGTTCCTTTGGACGTGACACCCGTGGCCGTCCACCTGGCACTGTCCGGGTCCCCGCAGGCCAGGGCCACCATGATAGCGACTTTATTGACCACATCGTCTAAAAGGCACGAAAAACTTATCTCCTGGGGCTCATAGATCCTGCCGTCTGCACTTTCGATATAATGGGCATTGGCATCCGATCGGCCCCTATTGAGAACCAGGACCTCTTCCGTTTTGGGTCTTCCGAGAGGCCCGGTAAAGTCCATAGCAGCAAAAGCAATCTCAAAATACTGTCCGTCCACAGGGCAGAGCACGTCCGCGTCCGCGTCCGTGGTAGATGCTGTGGTGGTCGCAAGCTCAACGTAGTATTTATCGGCATCCAAAGCTGAATGTCCCTCCAAGGCATTGGCGCCTATGGCCCAGTTGTCAGGAATCTTAAAACCGATATAGCCGTCCTGAGCAAAACAGTTAGCGCCCACCAATGTCCCGTCGCTTACACCCGCAAGGGCCGTGTCAAAATCTGTTCCGTCAAAATAATTTAAAACAAGAGCCCCAGAAGCCGCTGCATAATGATCTCCGGTCCCCTTAGCAAACTGAATCATGGCAAACTTAGATGTCGAGCCGATGAATATTCTATGGTCCTCGTCCGCGATAAAGTCTACCTCTATATTGGCACCGCCGACCTCCACGTTCGTTGTAATATTGTTCCACGTCTCGACTCCATCGAACTGGACCATATCCACAGTGAGATTATCCAGGGGAGCCTGGCCGTGCAGGATCGCCGAGCTGTCATAGATCCGAAGTATTCCGTTTTTACCGGTAAGTTTCATGTGTCTATCCTCAATACGCTATATTGGACTTCTCTTTGGTGAAAAACTTTTCAAAAAATCTCTTCTCCACATAGGCCAGTATGTTTCTCTCTTCCCTTCGCAAAAAGGGCTCAAAAATAGGTCGTGCAGGTACCGTGAGTACTTGCGTGGTTTTTTTGAGAAACACCTTTCTCCTGATAAAATATTTTCTCAGCCCTTCAGTTACCCGGATCTTTCTGCCATAACTAACTTTCCTTATTAATTTTGCGATATCACCAAGAAACCCGATCTGAACTCTCTGATCGCCTTTGTACCTGCCGTATTTAAACCTGGCAAATTTACCCAGATTATAAAGAGGCGTCCTACCCTTTGATAACAGTGGGTGCCCCGGAGCCCAGTTTTCACCCCCAGCCTCAATGAATGCCCTCAATGTTTTACGGAAATGCCCACCCGTCATCTTCAGGGCCTCAGACATGGCCCACCGGGATCGCGCTGGCGACTTCTTCGCAAAATCCATGATTTGCCTATCATCTATTTTTACTTTAATCATAAGATTCAGTCCCTGCGCACTAATCCAATCAAGTACGTATCGTCATCCTGACTTATAATTCCCCTCACCGGATCGAACTCCCAGACTTCCGACTCGGTGGTAATGGTCGCATCATAAGCCCAAACCCTTGAAGGTATAGTGAATATGTCCCCATATTGAGGATGTGTAACCTCACTTTTCTTTACCTCAATTTCGCAGGTAGCCGTTTCCTCACCCCTTACATAAGGCTCTTGAAAAGGATTACTCCTTGTCGGAACAATTGTAATATCTTTGGCTATATCATCAATTGATGTATAACTCACGGTATCGGCAAACTCGTCCGTGTTAAAAAATACAGATAAATCAGAAGTCATTTGATCTTTAAAGGTCATCGTTCCTCTACTAATATGGTAATTGATCGCTCATCCGTCCTGCCCATATTTGTAACGATCTTACATGCCACATTATAAGATGTGCCTGCGGTCCCGCCCGAAAGCCATACAGTCACAATACCACTTGATTCGCTGTCGCTATCATTGGTCAGGCCAGCGTCAACCGTAACTACATGTGATTCAATAGTCTCACCGGTTTCCAACCAAGGGCCTGGAGAACTGCCGCTCCAGTCGAAAGCATAATCCAGAACTGCGTCAGGGTCTTTTTTAAAGTTTGCTTCGCTCACAGTATAATCACCATGTATCCTCTAATATTATTGTAACCGTCCTATTTTCCGCCGCAATAATTACTGTACGTGCATTAGGGGTCACGAGTGCTGGGGGCGAGCCTTTAGCTACAAACGGTTCATAGGGGCGTCCAGGTGTAGCTGTGGGCGTAATTCCTGTTTTCTTAGCCATGTCTCCCCCCTATATGATATTAAACGTATCACCAGCAGTCGGCGCCTCGGTAACACCTGTATAGGTTAATAGCTTCGTCGCCCCATCATAATCTGTAATGTCTGTGGCCTGCCCTATAAGGACCCCACTGGTCCAGATGATTATTCGGCCATTATAGTGGTCGTTAGTAGTTTCTGTCAGTGTAGTTGTCATCTGTGTAGCAGACAAAGTACCAGCCGATGCAGCCGCCGTGACGATGGTCTCTGCCGATGCTTCCAGTTTATCTGCCGCATCCGTGGATGTGGATATGGACACGATATCAACTTGAACATCGTTCGCTACCTTGTCATTGGTAATGGCATTTGCCTGTATTGACGTGGCCGTAATGGCATTTGCGCCGATGCTCGTGACGGTCACGGTATCCGCTGCGGTGTCAAGGGCGTCTGTGGCGTCCCCACCCTCAATGGTATTGACATCAACCAGGACATCGTTCGCTACCTTGTCATTGGTAATGGCATTTGCTTGTATTGACGTGGCCGTAATGACATCTGCGCCGATGCTCGTGACGGTCACGGTATCCGCTGCGGTGTCAAGACTGGTTTTCATGGTAGCCGTGAAATCACCAACCGTTGGAGCATTGGTCAAATTGGTGGCTGTCGTGGCTGTCGTGACCGTAGAAAGAGTCCCTGTGATATCCATTGTCTGGTTAGGCAAGTCAATGGCTGTCAACTGGTCTCCAGTCCCTCCGGCCTCAGTCAGACTTACACCTGCGGCTCCGATTCTTGCAAAGGAATCACCCGTCTGAACCGTGCCGAGGTCTGCTACTATCGTGTAATCGGCGGCGAGAAGGGATCTTAATGCAAATTCTGCGGTGTTTGGAATGTCATCAACATCATCTTGAATACTTACAAGGCCATGCTCTCCATTAACAATTGCAACCGAATCACCCGATTGAACAGTTCCCAAGTCCGCAACTATTGTGTAATCGGCGGCGAGAAGGGATCTTAATGCAAATTCTGCGGTAGTAGGAATGTCTTTAACTAAAGTGTCCAGGGTTGAGTTGGTGTCTACGAGAATATCATTGACATCCCCACTCATGTCGTTTGCGGTCTGTGATGTGCCATTGACCTCCATCACATTGACTTTGAAACCTGTTGGATCTGCCGCACTCTGAGTTTCAAAGTTGTCTATGATTTCGGTAACAGCATCGGCCTTTAATGCGCTGGCTGTTATGGAATCGGCAGCGAGAGCATTGACTGTTCCGCAGGTGGTGGCTGTCGTGGCTGTCGTGACCGTAGAAAGAGTACCTGTGATATCCATTGTCTGGTTAGGCAAGTCAATGGCTGTCAACTGGTCTCCAGTCCCTCCGGCCTCCGCTAAGTGATCTCCGTCCCCACCAGCTTCGGTAAGTCCTACACCGGCGAGTCCGATCTGGCTGGTATCGTCTGTAATAGCGGTTAATCCTACTCCTAACGCTCCTATGACTGCCGTATCTGTAAGGATGGCATCCATATCAGTCCAGAGTTGCTGTCCAGCTTTGCCTGCATCGGTATGGCCCGTAGCGAGTTCATCCCATACGGCATCGGCAATAGCGGCAACATCGGCCCCCGCCTGATTATTTCGGATCGCCTCCAGAGAATCAGTGGAGGGCTTAAAGGTGGTTGCATCTGCGCTTACGCTCAAAGCGTGAGCCATTACGGTCCCGGCAACGACATAATCCTCTAAATCAGAATCAGCGGCTACGCCTGTGGTTACTTTGAGCAGATGATCGAGGTTTAACTCCTCAAGTATTTTGCGAGCAGCTAAAGCTATGTGGTTAGATCCATGAGCGGTTGTTCCTACATCTGCCGCAAAGGTAGCATTATCTATAGCTGCATTGGCAATCTCTGCCGCTCCGATAGCTCCGTCATTAATCGAGGCCGCTGTTATGACATTGCTTGCAAGTCCATTGACCGTGCCTACGTTAGTAGCCGTTGTAATAGTCCCCGAGATATCCATTGTCTGATTAGGAAGGTCAATATTTGTTAAGCCATTTCCAGCAGTCCCCACCTGCGTTATGAGTGTATTAATATCGGCGCTGTTGTCATTAGCCGTTTGAGCCGTTCCATTCACTTCTTTTACATTAACGTGGAATCCAGTCGGATCAGCTTGCGATTGTGTCTCAAAGTCATCTATAATCTTTGTGACAGCCGTGGCGTTCAAGTGTTCACCGGCTATGGCATTATCAGCAATAGAAGCCGCAGTTATCACATTATTTGCAAGGGCAGCAACCGAACTGGCTGTACCCGTGGTCGTAACCGTATCAACCGCCCCGCCTGTGACATTGATAGTGCTGCCATCGTCCGATGTGGCAACATTAAGGGGATCTCCGACTTGTGTCCTTATCAAGATTCTTTGATCTATCACTCCAGCAGTTGTTGTCTTCACAACAATCGCTATATAATCAAAGTTCATCTCAGCCTGAGTCAAAGACAAATTATACCATCCACTGACTCCATCTTCTGATTCTACTCCCTCATTGGTACAATCAATAAAGCCATTCGCCCCAGCCCCATCACTCCAATTATCTGTCTCACTATCTAATCCAGCATCGTCCTCATTTATAACAGGATCACCCGCTCCATCCACAAGAGGAAAACAAATAATCGTAGCTACATTTTTTTGCCTCACCAACTCCAGACCCATAGCAGGCGAAATCAAAAGAAAAATTAAGAACAAAGAAATTAAATACATTAGTTTTTTCATGCTAAGTTATCTCCTATGGTGTATCATCTGATGTTAATCTTGATCCAAAATTACCTATTCCAAAACAAATACCAGAGCCTCCCCCTATTCCTGCCCCACTAACACTTCGCAGAGTCCATGTATTGCCAACCCCTCCATCTGTAATAACCCCAGAAACAAATCTTGAAGAGTCATAGACAGTACAGTTATCTCCGTTAATAGCTAAGGTTCCAGTCAAGTCATCAAGAAATTCTATGGTCAGATCATCATTTGTAAAAGTAATATTATCTGTTATGGGGCCACCAAATTCAATATTATCTGTATCAATAATATATCCTCCAGCTCCAGTCCACACAGCGTATGTATTAACATCATTGAATATCAGGGGGGAAGTGGATGGGTAAGGCACAGCATAAGAAACATCCCCTATATCCCCAGCAGAGCCAGTTAGATCCAGAGCATTATCGTCTCCATCCTGAAACACCGCATCATTCTTAGTAATTTCAGCCGATTGGTCATCTAAATCCCTGTCTCCTATGACTGACTTCCGATAATAGACAAGATTATGTTTACCACTAACTGTATCCTGTTTCTGC
>JBARPZ010000336.1:0-1686 GCA_049643445.1 Sedimentisphaerales bacterium | reverse complement strand
AAGCTCAATCACCTCCCGTAACACCGACCGAAACCCCGCCACAAAGCCAGCAGCCGCTTACACCTCATCGCGGCACTCTCATTCTTGTGCTTGGGATACTTGGCCTCGTCTGCTGCATCATTTGCGGTATCATTGCGTGGGTAATGGGTAACAATGATCTGAAGCAAATGGCTGCAGGAACCATGGACCGGTCGGGCGAGGGTTTGACCAAGGCCGGCAAAATCTGCGGCATGGTCGGTGTAATACTTGCCATCGTGGGTATTGTCCTCAATTTGATTTTTATGCTCCTGGGATTCGGTTTATTTGCAGTGCGCAGCGGCTCAAGCCCGATGTGATGAAAACGAGCTGGTCCAGGTTTTCCGGCGTCCGCGATGGCTGTTATGGGCTGTATTGCCGGTATTGGTATAGTCGGGTGTAAGCGGCGGTGCAGTTTGTTTTTGTGTTTTTGTAGAATTAAGCTATTCTAATTTGGAATGCTTAGTAACTTGATGTTATAGATTTTTGTAAGGCGAGTCCGTATATTTTTTTAAGGAGATAAAATCATGGTAGAAGGGACTCAAGGGCCCACAGATGCAGTAGAAGTCCAGGCAGTCGCTCAGCAGCCACTTCAACCTCATCGAGGTGCTGTTGTTCTTGTCCTCGGGATACTTGGCATTGTTGTATGCTTTATCTGTGGCATCATCGCCTGGGTGATGGGGAACAATGACCTCAGGCAGATGGACGCAGGAGCTATGGATCCGACAGGACGAGGATTGACCCAGGCAGGTAAAATCTGCGGTATGATCAGCTGTATACTGGTCATCATAGGCATTGTTATCTGGCTACTTATAGTTCTCCTCGCAGGCGCAAGCGCAGTTGTGGCGCAATAAGACAGACTCGGGAAGATGAAATTCGAGCTCGTTCACGTTTCTCGGTACCCCAAATGGCCGCTCTGGGCTGTTTTGATTGTCTTGGTGTGGTTAGCTCTTGGCGGTGCTGCACTTTGGCTGAGTTCATATCATGACCGGGTTGTCTCGCTTTGTCTGTTAAAGCGGGTCACCGGCCAGCCGTGCCCTACCTGCGGCTTCACACGCGGGGTATTGTCTATGTTGAGCGGGAGGCCCGGCCAAGGGTGGCTGTATAATCCGCTTCTGTTTTCGGTATTGGCTTTGTTTATTGCGGTAACCGGCATACGAATCCTCTTTGCCCGCGGTCTAAGAATCCGCTTGACCGGCACCGAACGCGCTATCGCCTGGCTGCTTGCCGCTATACTCTTTGCCGCCAACTGGGCATACGTCATTTTCTACGTCCACTGAGTTTCACGCTTGGTTTTTCATGGGATTAGTGTATATTTGTCGAACTACTTTATTGAAGTTATTCATGGAAATATCGGCTTATGGCTGTTGAAAAAAGAAACAACTGGTCTGCCAAAGTAAAAAGAACGTTCACCTCGGTGCTGCCTATTTCTAAAAGACGCAAGGGCAAATGTATTAATTGTGCCGACTGTTGCAAGCTGCCTAATGTCTGTCCCTTCCTCAAGTACGGGCCGGACGGGAAATCTCGTTGTTCTATTTATCCGATTCGTCCGTTAAATTGCAGAAAATACCCGAGAACCGAATCGGAGTTTATTACGGCCGATACATGCGGCCATACATTCCGGTGACGAATGGGATTTTGATGACATAATCTTTCTTATAGGGGGGAGGG
>JBARPZ010000335.1:0-16279 GCA_049643445.1 Sedimentisphaerales bacterium | reverse complement strand
CCAAGCGTAAAGGCTTAGAGGGTGGCCGCCATAGCCACTACAAACGAATAATAAAAGCCAGGCAGAGAAATAAGTGTTCAGGGCAATAGCAGTAATTTTGAGAACATAAGTAAGAGACTTCATTATAAATCTACAAAACCCCGCAAATCCCTTCAAACAGTTTAATATCTCATATTTCATATTTAGTCGCCGGTTGCCAGTAAATAGCCAGCCAAGGCGGCGTTTTTAATAGAAATCCTCAGTTGTCAATCAAGCCATTATGCACAGAGAATACCACAAAAGAATTGAAAAGGGAAAGAAAAAAGGGGAAAAAGACGTCTGGATCCGGTGCCTACTGGGTCCCTGCCTAATAAATGATTAATGATTATTGATGATTGATAATTTGTTTAAATAAGACATCTGGATCCCTGCCTAATGCATGCAGGGATTCGGGAAAAGTGAGAAGGGATAAGTTAGACGGGAAATCAAAAATCAAAGAGCAAAACGCAAAAGAAGAGCAAAAAGAATAAGTAAATCGTGAAATCCATCTATTAATTTCCGGGGCAAAGAACACCGTATCACCGGTTTGGTCAGACAGTGAGCCACTCCTGGAAGAGGTTAATGCGAATGTTGTACTTGCTCGCCAGTATTCCGAAGAGCAAATGGAACTTCTGCGGAAAGGTTCACACATGTGCCCGATACATAATTCCCTGCGGCCGGAGGTGAAGACGAGTCTGACGTTTGAGGCAGCTTAGTGACATCCCGGAGGTCCGTTTCATTAGCCGTCACCAAATCGTACAGCAATAGGCCGGCGGCTTTTACGCCGGGTAACCTGACCTTAGCAATATCGTGAATGAATTCTATCCATCCAAGGCTTGCCTGCGGTCGTGCCTAGCGATTCGCCTTTGCAACAGCAGGATCGCCACAGCAAAAGAGAAGCCGAAGGCGACGTCGCCGGCGACAAACCAGATGAACCAGCCGAAGCCGCCTTTGACAAGGACCGGACCACCATAGACCAGAAATCCGACAACCGCCATCAGCGACCACAGAGCAACTAAGCGGATAGGGCCAGCGTAGCGACGTACGTCAGTGGAGAACACTACCAACATTCCGCCCAGGAGCACGTAGAATGCGGAGAGCAGCCGGGACAGGTAGGAAACAAGCACCCCCACAGGAGTGCCGGGCTCAGCAAGCTCCACACCCCGAACCAGCCAGGAATAAGGCATAAAAACAGCTACAACGGCCGGCAGAGATACTATCCCAACGACTCTAAGCAGCAGCTTCAAGTATCGTTCTGTCGTATTCATGATATATTCCTTTTACACTCACGGTGACTCAAAAAATCCCATTGCGGGACGCTATCTTACTATATAGGCAAAAAAGAACAACCACAAGCCACAATACGGCTAACTAAACTATTACCCGGTGACCGCATCTGCAATTTGTCATCGTCCACACTCCACGCTGCACGAGATACGAATTTTATCATTCCGGGCCGATTTTAGCTGCTCTAACACAGCATAACAGCCGATATTTTTAGGAGTCTCACTTTGCAATCTATTGCAAAAAGTGAGCCTTACTATTATTATAGCGTGGAAAAGTTGTTTTATACGGGGTCGAGTATGGACAAAAAAAGTCCCGAAGTGTCGATAGTTGTGCCGCTGCTTAACGAGCAGGACAATATCGGTCCACTCTATGAACAGATCACACAAACCTTAACCGATGAATACAACTACGAAGTGATATTCGTGGACGACGGCAGTACCGACGAAAGCTTCAATATATTAAGCCGGTTCCAAAAAGCCGACGACAAAGTCCGTGTCATTCGGTTTCGCAAAAACTTCGGCCAGACTGCAGCACTGGCCGCCGGCTTTGCCCACGCTCAAGGCAGCATCATCGTCGCAATTGACGCCGATTTGCAAAACGACCCGGCTGATATTCCGAAAATGATTGAGAAACTACAAGAGGGATTCGATGTTGTAAGTGGCTGGAGAAAAAAGAGACACGACAACGCCATTACCAGGCTTATTCCTTCCAAAATTGCAAACTGGCTTATCGCTAAAATTACACGGGTCAAACTGCATGACTTCGGCTGCACACTTAAAGTCTACCGCAGGGAAGTCCTGGCTGAAACGAAATTGTACGGCGAAATGCACCGGTTCATCCCCGCTCTGGCAAGCTGGAACGGCGCCAGTATCTGCGAAATGGTAGTCAACCACAGGCCAAGGACCGCTGGAACCGCTAAATACGGCCTGAACCGAACTATAAAAGTCGTATTAGACCTTATTACAGTAAAGTTCCTCGGCTCATTTTCAACAAAGCCAATCTATATCTTCGGCGGTCTGGGTGTACTAAGTGGAATTGTATCGATACTCGCCGGCCTGGTCGTGATCTACCAAAAAATCGCCAACAACTTTCCCATGAACAGAAATCCCCTCCTGGTCCTGACAGCTATGCTGGTTACCACAACCATTCAGTTCATTCTGATGGGCTTGCTTGCCGAGCTTTTAGTCCGAACATATCACGAGTCACAAAATCGCCCGACTTACGTCATCAAAGAAATTCTGGAATCGCCGACAGGCTTATGCGACGATACTGGAGATAAGAAATGAGCAAACCTGCTCGAAAGAGAACGCTGCCGAAAAAACATGCTAAGCCTCAAAAACGAGAATCCGCCGTCCTTGCTGTACTTCAAAATAATAAGAAGTTTGTGGTCCTTGCAATAATAGCACTCGCGGCGGCAATACCGTTCGCATTCGGAAAATACTTTGAGCTCAACACCCCCGGTCCCTACGACAGTGGTGCCTATGTCTATTCAGCCAAACACGTACTTGACGGCGCGGTCATTGGTGTGGATGAAAAGCCCAGCGCCCAATTGGGGACACTGCTGGCCAACATGCTGGGAGTACGTCTCTTTGGATTTAACGAAACCGGCCCCAAATTGATTCAGGGAATTTTGCAGGCAGCCGCTTTGGTGCTTATGTTTATTGCTTTACGAAAGCTTTTCGGCACACTACCTGCTGCGGTCAGTGTAATAGTGGCTTCAATTTATCTTTCGGCTCCGCTTGCCGCAAAGTTCGGTAACGTCAAAGAGCAATACATGATTGCCTTTATGGTAATGGCAATAAGCTGTTTTGTTCTGCGCCAGCTTGGCGGCAGATGGTGGTGGGGCGTTTTGGCAGGTGCCTTCGTGATATGGGCCCCTTTATTCAAGCAGACGGGCGCCTCAGCTATGGCCGCAATAGGTCTGTTCGTCCTGATTCAGCCTCTGTTCAAACACAGAAGCTGGAAACAGACCGCCTCGGACATAGGACTGTTAGCTGCGGGTGCGATGGTTGCAGTAGCGCCTGCATGTGTTTGGCTGCAGGCCTGCCACGGCGGCCGGATGTTACCATATGCCTTTGTATGGAAACCGATAATCTCATCCCTTACAAGTTCTCCAGAAGAACCCGAGCCCAACCCGGCAGAGCCCGAAACAGAGCAGAGTACGGCTCAAGACAAGACAGAGCAGAAAGGACTGTTGGAGAAGTTATTGCCTGGATATGTCGCCAAAAGCTGGCAGGCACTAGAACCTGCAGATAGAAAAGAGGTGGCTCGCAGAGTTTTTCGCTATTATAAGCTCTTGATACTGCCAATAGCTTTTGCGGTGGGCGCGATTGCAATAAGAATCGTACGGCTGATTCGCAGGACTGCACCGGCAGGAAAAGCTGGGAAAATAAACTATGACCGCTTTGTGTTTCTTTTCGCCGTGTGGTGGCTGCTGGATATGGCATTCGTATGGATTAGCCCGCGCTCCTATGAGCAGTATTATTTACCCCTAAATGCCTCGGCCGCAATGCTCGGCGGATACTTGATTGCCACGTATACCAAACTGTTGGAAAATCCCGTAAACAAGAATGTATGGAGAGTCGTTGGTCTTATAGGCCTTCTCGTAATGATAGCAATGTCTTGGCACATATTCTTCGGCATAGAAACAAGCCCCCATACAGACAGGCCCTATGGAGAAAAGCGAAGAGGTTATGCACAGAAACTAAAAGAGATAGCCAACCGCAAGAAAGGAGCAAGAAGTGCCTGGGAAGTTTTGAGCGATTACATACGCAATAACTCCACAGAGAGCAATAAGATTTACGTCTGGGGCTGGGTCCCGGGCATATATGTACAGGCGCAGAGATTGAGTTCGGTGCCGGAAGCGTTTGAAGGGACAATGCACACACTGTCGCCGGAAGTGCTCTCGAAAAAAATTGAGGCAATGGTGAGCACTTTTGAGAAAGAACCTCCGAAGTTTATTGTTGATACTCACAAGGTCCATTTTCCCTGGGACAGACGCCCTTTGGAATTATGGCCGATTCTGCCGAAAGGGTATATGGGGATGAAAGAAACCGGCTTTTTACCGGACAATAAACAGATAATAGATCTGTATAACACAGCGTACTCAACTTACCTGCGGGATAATATCGAACCCGATGAGGCGCTCCGATTTGAAGCGATGCGTCCGTTGAGGGAATTCGTTATGAACAACTACCAAATTGCTGAATTCAGGCAATATGTAAGAACGGGAGACGGTCGGCTACTTCACAGGATGTTCGCAGAGAACGTCCTTTTCGTTCGGAAATAAACGCAAAAACCACAAAAAGATGGATGGATAAAAATCTAAAAAAGCAACAGGAAATCTATGACAGAAGCTGGCGCAGCGGACTTAAGGCGGGCAAGGAAGAGTATGGGAACCTGCAGACGAATCTGGAATTCATTGCACATACCGATTTGCTCCTGCCAAATTATAAGATTTTAGAAGTCGGCTGCGGCATCGGTAGCATAGTGTCTGAACTGACTAAGCAGGGATACAATATTACAGGCAGTGACATATCACGCGAAGCAATTACTTACGGCCTTAAAAGGTACGGTGACATTCAACTCGAAGTGCAAGCGGCTGAAACACTACAAGTTGAAAATGAGACTTTCGATATCGTGTTGAGCTTCGATTTGCTTGAGCATATTTCCCCGGTTGATAAGCATATAAGCGAAGTTTTTCGTGTTCTTCGCCCCGGCGGTTATTACTTGTTCCAGACACCAAACAAGTACAGTAACATCATCTTTGAGACTTTGCAGGCAAGAACACTGCAATGGCGCAACTACCACCCTTCACTGCATACACCCGGGCAATTAAGGCGGCGATTGTCCAGGCACGGATTCAAAACACGATTTGTCAAGATGAATCCTATAAATGAATTCACTATAAAGAAATTCAAAAAGCTCGGACCTGTAGGCAATATCTTCAAGCATATAAACTTTCGCCGTATGCCTCTTGCCCTGCAGACGAATCTGTATGTCATCGCTGAGAAGATAAAACAATGAAAATACTGATGCTTAATTACGAGTTTCCACCGATTGGCGGCGGAGCAGGAAAAGCTCATCTTTGTATGCTCAAAGAATTCGCGGGCAACAACAGTCTGGCCATAGATGTACTAACCTCCGCGCCCCAGCCCGGCTTTAATGTTGAGGACTTCTCAGATAATATCACCATCTATAAAGTTGGGGTGCACAAAAAGAATCTACACTTCTGGCGAAAAATCGAGGTGATTGAGTGGCTGGTAAAGGCCCGAATTCATTACCGCAGGCTGTTGCGGGACAGTGATTATGATTTGGTGCACGCTTTTTTTGGCTTCCCAACCGGCTGGCTCTGTTATCGAACCGCAGGCAAACTGCCGTACATAATCTCACTGCGTGGTTCGGACGTGCCGGGATATAACATCCGCTTAGGTTTGGATTATAAGCTTATGTCAGGTCTTTTCCGGAAGATTTGGTCTTCTGCTGCGGTAGTAGTGGCCAACAGTAGTGGTTTGCGAAACCTTGCGTTGGAGTTTATGCCGGGCTTGGATATCAGAATAATCCCCAATGGCATTGATACCGAAAAATTTCATCCATCGAAAAAACAAAGTTTTACAAAGCCCATACAGGTACTTATGGTTGGCAGACTTATCAGCAGAAAGAGAATAGATTTACTCCTCGCGGCAGTTGGTCGGACAAAGGAACTTGGCCTTGAAATCCAGCTCAATATTGCAGGTGAAGGTAATCTTATGCGGCCGCTACAAAAATTAGCGAATGAATTGAACGTCGCTGACAGGGTAAGTTTTATGGGAAGGGTCCCTGCTGAGCGGATGCCACAGCTTTACCGTGATAACGACATCTTTGTTATGAGCAGCGACCATGAGGGAATGAGCAACGCGATGCTCGAGGCAATGGCCTCTGGACTGCCGATAATTACCACCCGCTGTGAAGGTGTCGAAGAACTGATGGTGGACAATGGCATTATCGTGGAACATCCGGACCGCAAAGACATCGCTGCTGCAATCAGAACGCTGAGCCAGGACCGGCAGGCCTACAACTCCTTCTCTGCCGCATCAAGAAAACGAGCAGCTTCGTTTACCTGGTTTTCAGTAACCGACCGATATATTGAACTTTACAAGAAAGTCATAAATAACAAAAAAAGCAACTATTAGAAGAAAATATATGTGCGGCATAGCAGGTTTCAACTGGCAGGATAAATCCATCATAGAAAAAATGTCGGAGACTATGAAACACAGAGGGCCCGACGACCAGGGTCTCTATGTGGACGGTAGTGTCTCTTTAGGCCACAGGCGACTGTCAATCATCGATACTTCCGAAAAAGGCCACCAGCCCATGAAGTTTAAGAACCTGGTCATAGTCTACAATGGCGAGATATACAACTTCAAGCAGCTAAGAGAACAACTCAAAGCCAAAGGCTACGCTTTTACTTCCGATTCAGATACCGAAGTTGTACTCTACAGTTATCACCAATGGGGACCAGCCTGCGTAGAAAAATTCAATGGAATGTGGGCTTTATGTATCTATGACAAGCAGAAAAGTACTTTCTTCCTGTCAAGAGACCGATTTGGAATTAAGCCCCTTTATTACTATTTCGATGGCAACCGGTTTATCTTCGCTTCATCATTGAAAGCTATCAGAAAACATGACCTGGACCTGAATATCAGTACACCGGCCCTGAACTTCTTTTTTTATCAAAAATACATTGGCAATGACTTGACCATATTCGAGAACTGTTACAAACTCAGACCTTCTGAAAACCTGGTGTTCGACCTAAACGAAAAAAAACTCACCCGAACAAAATACTACAACCTCGAACAGCAAATTCGCAAACATCGAGAGACCGCACTAAAGCAAAGGCTCGAATCAATTGAAAACATTATCATCAAAACGGTTGAAAAAAGACTTGTTGCTGATGTGCCGGTAGGAAGCTTCCTCTCCGGCGGAATCGACTCATCCCTGATTTCCGCTATTATCAGTAAGAACCATAATGACTTCGACACCTTTTCAATCGGTTTTAAAGATAAATCCTACGATGAACTAAAATACTCAAAACTCGTCTCAGAATACATCCGGACCAATCATCACTATGATTTTTTGCAAATCGATGAAGACACCATTAAGTTTGTATTAGAGAACATGGATGAACCTTTCGGCGATGCATCCGTGTTGCCGACCTATCTGCTGTCGAAAATAACCCGCCGTAATGTCACCGTCTCCTTATCCGGTGACGCCGGAGATGAGGTCTTCGGCGGCTATGATACATACAAAGCATATAAACTCGCCCGATATGTGCCAAGAACCGCGATGAGATTATCAAGGTATTTGATTAACCTGTTGCCTCCCTCTGATAAAAAGATGGCTTTGACCTTTAAGATGAAAAGATTCGTAAGAGACCTTGACACTAATATAAACAGAAGACACTTAAACTGGATGGCAACTTTCAACGACTCACAGAGGCAAAAACTGCTGAACGATAAGTTCGTAGGTAATGAATCTCTTATCAAATGTGGCCCTGAAAAAGACTTTCTTTCCATACAACTCAACGACATTCACAGCTATCTTTCGGAAGATATTCTAAAGAAGGTTGACTTTGCCTCGATGCTAAATTCCCTTGAGGCAAGAGTACCTTTCCTCGACCACGAGCTGGTTCCTTTGGTTTTGTCCCTGCCGGAAAAATACAAAGTCAGGGGCCTTACAACAAAATGGCTCTTGAAAGAAATCGCTTGCGACTATCTTCCCAAAAATATAGTTAACAGGCCCAAAAAAGGGTTTACGGTTCCGATTTCTAAATGGATTAAGAAAAGTGATTTAATCCGGGAGTTTGTAACTAATCGCAGGCATTATGACCACAACCTCTTAAACTATGAATATGTTCAGGGCATCTTTGATGCCCATATTAACAACAAAGAGGATAATGCCAGACACTTATGGCTGGTTTTTGTTTTCAATTACTGGATGTCCAGCCAGTTATAAAGACCGAATATTTACTCTATAACCGAATAAGAACACACGTACCGGCTCGTAAGGCGGGATAAATTCAGCGGAAATCGCAGCTTGTGCACATCCAAATTGGTTGGCAAGCAGATTCATTTCGAGTGAAACAAACTGCAAATTAAGACAGAGAGCAAGCTGGTCGATGATTGAACTGTATGCTGATGGTTTGAACTGAACGTACACAAGCATGAAATGTTTCAATTGACTTGGTTGGGTAAGGCGGTATATTCGTGACAGCAGCAAGATTATGGTACAGTAAGGATTTATGTTGATGTGTTCGAGCGATAAATCAACGCCTATACGGGTTTGTTTCATAGCTCCAAAGGCATACCCACTCTTTAATCCTGATGTGAAAAAAGTTTTTGGCGGTGCGGAGGTGGACCTGTATTTTCTTGCGACAGAGCTGGCCAAAGACGAGAACTTTGCAGTAAGTTTTATCACCGCCGACTACGGACAGAAAGATGTTGAGACCATTGAAACTGTCAGGATTATCAAAAGTGTGGATTTCAATAAAAATTCCCTCATTGGCGCTGCCAAACTCTGGCAGGCGATGGTCGCAGCCGATGCTCAAATATATTTCCAGGAAGCAGTGTCCTGGGGCACATTCTTAGTTGCACTGTTTTGCAGCTTGCACAAAAGAAAATTCGTTTATCGCACGGCTAATCAGGGCGAAAGTGATGGAACTTTCCTCAAGCGACAACGCCTGCTCAACAGAGCTTTTTCCTGGTCTCTGCATAAGGCGGGAGCCGTCATTGTACAAAATAAGATAGATAAAGAGAATCTGCGAGACTCTATAGGTATTGATTCGATGGTAATACCTAACGGCCAGAGACTTCTCGAATCAGACCGAAAGAAACGCGATACGATACTTTGGGTCGGTCGAAGCTCGTATTTAAAAAGACCGGAGCTTTTTATAAAACTGGCTGAGGATATCCCTGATGAAAAGTTTACGATGATTTGTCAAGAGGCAACGGGTGACCAAAATTACAAGGCTTTGCTGGCTGAAGCAAAGGAAGTTGACAATCTGCAATTTATTGAGGCGGTGCCTTTCGCAGAGATTAGCAACTACTTTCAGCAGGCGAAAGTGTTTGTAAATACGAGTGATTCGGAGGGTTTTCCGAATACATTTATTCACGCATGTAATTGCGCTACGCCGATATTGTCGCTGAAAGTCAATCCGGACGATTTCATAAACAGGCACAATTGTGGTATCAGCTGCAATGGCGATTGGCAGCGGATGGTTGATTCACTCAAGGATATGCTTCAGGAGGACCGCTGTGTGGAAATGGGCGGGAATGGAAAAAAGTATGTTGTAGAGCACCACGATGTAGGAAAGATTATAAAGCAGTATAAGGAACTCTTCAAAGAACTTGTTAAGCACAAGGATGCAATCCCGTATGATTAGTCTTATGCACGTTAATTCAGGTACTACAGCAATGCTACAGGCGGTAGGAGTAACCGGACTATGACTACCGAAGCAATTGAACCCATTCGGATTTGCTTTGTTATTTTGAATGCTTATCCACTTTTCAATCCTGATGTTAAGGACGTGATTGGAGGAGCTGAGGTGGATTCCTATTATATTGCAACCGAACTGGCTAAGGACCAGAATTACCAGGTAAGCTGCATAGTGGCTGACTATGGACAGGAGCCGATAGAGGTTCGGGAGGGAGTTACACTGATTAGGAGTTCGGATTTTAGCACCAAGCGAATATCGGCCACTTTTCGTCTTTGGCAGGCACTACGCAGGGCTGATGCGCAAATATACGTTCGGAAACTTAGCTCGGCGGTGACTACGGAGGTTGCATTTTTTTGTAAACGTTTTGGACGCAGGTTTATTTACCGCACAGCCAGCTCCGTAGAATGCGACGGTACATATATCAGAGAGCACTTTTTCCGCGGCAAAGGATTTATCTGGTCGCTTCATCATGCAGACGCCGTGATTGCCCAGAATAAAACCGGCGTCAAAAATCTTGCTGAAACTGTCGGCGTCTTCGCACAGGTTATTAAAAATCCACATCGGCTGCCGCCATTGGTGCAAAAAGAACGGGACACAATCTTGTGGGTAGGCCGCAGCGCTAAGGTAAAGCGTACCGAGCTGTTTCTGGAACTGGCTAAACAAATGCCCCAACAGCAGTTTACTATGATATGCCAGAAAGCAATCAAAGATACGGAATATGACAGCCTGGTAGCGAAGGCACAACAAATCACAAACCTCGAATTTATACCGCGGGTTCCTTTTCATAAAATCCGAGAGTATTTCCAGCGGGCCAGAATGCTCGTTAATACAAGCGACTATGAAGGATTTCCCAACACTTTTATCCAGGCATGCAAGTGGGCCACACCTATTTTGTCATTGAACATTAATCCCGATGGTTTCCTCGACAAGTATGAATGCGGCATGTGCGCAAACGGCAACTGGGAGCTTTTCTTAAATATGCTCAAACAAATACTCGTCCGTGAGACGGCCGAAAAATTGGGCGGCAACGCAAGAGAATATGCCGAAGAATTTCACGATCAGGCAAAGATTATAAAACAGTATAAAGTGCTTTTAAAAAAACTTGTTAAGTGCGGGGATACAACAACCGGATGAATAGTCTACCAGGTACTAAAGCAACGCCAAAGACGATAGGAGTAACCGTACCATGACGGCCCAGGCAGTTCAGCCCATTCACATTTGCTTTATCATGCTTAAGGCATATCCGCTTTTTAATCAGGAGATAGAAAGCCTCTTCGGAGGAGCAGAAGTCGATTTCTATAATCTTTCAACCGAACTGGCAAAGGACCCAAATTACAGGGTAAGCTTCATAACTGCCGACTATGGACAGAAACCCATTGAGATCCGAGAAGGAGTGACCCTTATCAAAAGTTTGGATTTTAATAAGGATCTTGCTGAAGCAAGCATACATCTCTGGCGGGCACTGCGCGCCGCCGACGCACAAATATACGTCAGGGAACTTTGCTCGGCAGTGACTACGGAGGTAGCACTATTTTGCAGATGTTTTAGACGCAAATTCGTCTACAGAACCGCCAGCGCAGTGGAATGTGATGGAACGTACCTGAGAGAACACTTTTTCCGCGGCAAAGGATTTATCTGGTCACTGCGACATGCAGATGCCGTCATTGCCCAGAACGAAACCGATGCGAAAAATCTTTCTGCAATTACCGGTGCACCTGTACAAGTTATAAGGAACGCACATCGGCTGCTCCCGCTGGAACAACAGCCACAGGACAAAATATTATGGGTCGGCAGAAGCGCACCTGTCAAACGCCCGGAACTGTTTTTGGAATTGGCAAAACAATCGCCCCAAATGCAATTTACCATGATTTGCCAGAGGGCAACCGATGACAGACAATATGACAATTTTATGGCGAACGCAAAAAAAATCTCCAACCTAAAGTTTATACAACGGGTTCCATTTCATAAAATCCACGAGTATTTCCAGCGGGCCAAGGTGTTTGTAAATACAAGCAGCTATGAGGGATTCCCCAACACCTTCATCCAGGCATGCAAGAGCGCAACGGCCATTTTGTCCTTGAACGTAAACCCGGACGGTTTTATAGATAAACACAATTGCGGTATAAGCTGCAACGGCGAGTGGCAGCGATTGGTCGATTCGCTCAAGGTTATGCTCCAGGATGACCGTTACGTTCAAATGGGCAAAAACGGAAAAAAATATGTCGAAGAATGTCACGATGTAACAAAGATTATAAAGCAATATAAGGAGCTTTTTGAGGAGCTTGTTAAGCCAAGGGATATAATCCCGGTTGACCAGTCTCAAGCACGTTAATTCAGATGCCGCAGCAACGTTTTAGGTGACAGGAGTAACCGGACTATGACTACCGAAGCAGATAAACCCATTCGGGTTTGCTTTGTTATTTTGGGGGCTTATACGCTCTTCAACCCCGAGGTTAAGGGCGTCATTGGGGGAGCCGAGGTGGATTTCTACTATCTTGCGAGAGAACTGGCCAAGGACCCGAATTACCAGGTAAGCTGCATAGTGGCCGACCATGGACAGGAGCCGATAGAAGTTCGTGAGGATGTAACGCTCATCAAAACCCTGGATTTCAACAAAAGGCGAGTATCGGCAACTCTGCGTCTTTGGCAGGCCATGCGCAAAGCCGATGCACACATATACGTCAGGAAACTCTGCTCGGCGGTGACTGCGGAAGTCGCGCTGTTTTGTAAATGCTATGGGAGAAAGTTTGTTTACCGCACCGCCAGCGCCGTAGAATGTGACGGGACGTACCTGAGAGAACACTATTTCCGCGGCAAAGGATTTGTCTGGTCGCTGCGACAGGCGGACGCCGTGATTGCTCAGAATAAAACCGGCGCCAAAAATCTTGCTGAAACTGTCGGTGTGTCCGCACAGGTTATAAACAATCTACATCAACTGCTCCCATTGGTGCAAAAAGAACGGGACACGATTTTGTGGGTAGGCCGCAGCGCTAAGGTAAAGCGTACCGAGCTGTTTCTGGAACTGGCTAAACAAATGCCCCAACAGCAGTTTACTATAATATGCCAGAAGGCAATCAAAGATACGGAATATGACGGCCTGGTAGCCAAGGCACAACAAATCACGAACCTGGAGTTTATACCGCGGGTTCCCTTTCGTAAAATCCGCGAGTATTTCCAGCGGGCCAGGATGCTCGTTAATACAAGCGACTATGAAGGATTTCCCAACACCTTTATCCATGCATGCAAATGGGCCACACCGATCCTGTCATTAAACGTGAATCCGGACGGCTTTCTGGACAGGTATAACTGCGGCATGTGCGCAAACGGTGACTGGGAACTTTTTGTGGACATGTTAAAAAAACTGCTCAACCGTGAAACTACCCACAAGTTAGGTAATAATGCAAGAAAGTATGTTGAAGAACACCACGACATTATTAAAATCATAGAGCAATATAAAAGCTGTTTTACTCAAATCGCTCAAAGGTAAAAAAATTCGTGTTTCTTGGCTGTCCTGGTCCCAAGTCCTGCTGAGATTCAACCGGAACAGTTTAATTTTTAACAGCGACTTGATATATTAGCAGGGATTTGGCTCGGCAGTGCATATTTATCCCGACGCTTTGACTCTCGAAGGACAAAAGGAGTAACAAAATAGAAAAGGACAAAAAAGTTTTTGCAGAAGAAATAGACCAGGCCAAAGTTGAACGTCTTGCAGGGCTTGTAGGAAAAAAGCTCGTCAGCCTTAAGTGGCACATGCACCGCTTTTTCGGTCCGTGTTTACCGATGCTCAAAGGTGCTCGCGTGCTCGACGTAGGCTGTGGAAAAGGCACTACAACCTTTTACGCAGCCCTTTGCGGTGCAAAAGAGGTGGTTGGATTGGACCCCGAGGCCTCCGGAAGCACTTCCGGTTCGACTCGGACATTTTCGAAAATACGCGAAGATCTCGGATTGGAACAATGTATCCTTGAGCCGACAGACTTTATGGCCTACAGCGCCGAAACGCCGTTTGACCTCGTTCTGCTTTACAACAGTATTAATCACATTCGCGAGGTCACATCCGATATACAGCATGACGAAGCTGCTCGCGAGTCTCAAAGCCGGGTTATTGCGCAAATCGCCCAAGTGCTCAAAGTAAACGGATGGGTCATTCTCTGCGATGCAAGTCGGAGAAATTTATTTGGGGACTTAAGGCTGCGCTCGCCCCTTGCGCCGACAATAGGCTGGAAGGCACACCAGACCCTCGGCGCCTGGCGCCGACTTTTAGTCGAGCACGGCTTCGGCGACTTTTGTCACAACTGGTATGTCCCGTATATTTTCCCCTGGGCAGGGATCCTGCTTGATAATCCCGTAAGCAACTACCTTACATTCAGTCACTTCGTACTCAGGGGCCGGAAAATTCAGTGAGCAGACCAACAACAATTTTCGCCCTGCTAAAAGGTGAGTTCATCTGCCGGCAAGAGACTTAAATATATCAGCCAGCTCGCGTGCGACGATGTCGGCATTATAAAACTGCTCTATCACTTTGCGACCCTCCAAACCTAATTTCACCCCAAGCGACCGGTCCTTATAAAGGGACACCAAAGCCTCATACCATTCATCGGGTGAGCTGGCTGCCAGGCCGATATCGGCCTTCTCCATAACATCCCGGTTCATCCCCACAGGCGAAACAATCACCGGCAGTCCAACCGCCATATACTGCAGCATCTTGAAAGCACATTTCCCCCGGGTCCATTTGTCATCTGCCAGCGGCATGAGACCCACAGACATCGAATGCAATACACGGACCTCCTCCTCCACACTCCACCGAACAAATCTCACCTTCTCAGGAGGCAGCAGCCTGTGCTCCCAGGCACGGTCGGCTATCAGAATCAGTTCGACACCGTCATACTCCTGCATAAAACGTGCAAGCACCGACTCGATAGTGTCGAGGTATTTAAAGTTGCTGGAAGAACCCGTCCAACCGATGACGAATTTCTCAGAGGATTCGTTTACCGATTCGGGACGCAGCGTAAATCTATCCAAGTCAATCGCTGTAGGTACAACATGAACTTCCTTGCAATATTTGCCGAAGTACTCAGCCAGATAAGAATTCCCCGCTGTCACCGCATCCATTGCTCGCGCGACATCGGGCACGGTGAATCGGCCAAACGGCCCGCGAAGCCAAACCGCATCATCAACATCCAATATACGAGGTCGTTTAAGCAGACGCTCGAAAGTTTCATAGCCTTCGACGAATCCCCTGCTGATCCAGACCATGTCGGCCTCGCGCGAACGAAAAAGTCCGCCAAACTTGGTCATCGCCTTGAAGGGCCCTGGGAAATAGCAGGTCTTCTCGGAAAACGGCTTGTGTTCTTTAACAACCACACCATGCTCAGTGAGACGGGGTATATACTGCCTCATCCGGAAGCGGGAAGAGGGTATATTCGTACCGGCAGTTAATGCCGCCAGGATGATTGGTTGCCCAGTATCCGTAACATGATTCATCACTTATATCTCAAACAGCATGGAATTTATTTTATTTAATCTTGCTATACCCGGCAAAACGATTCATTCATCCCTGGTAAAAACTATTTCGATACCATAGCACGGAAAAATGTAACAAAAATCTTCCTCATACCACTCCTGGAAGAATCGGCTCAAGTTAAAAAACGCCCCTACCATCTTCTTGATAATTCTTCCAAAGAAAAACGGCGAATCAAAAATAAGTTTTAGCGACACAATTCTTATTTTGGTGTCAAAATAGTAATTTGGAACCTTTCGCTTCAACTGATACCTGGAATCAACAAAATAATAGAAACTGTAAAGACCGAAAAACCTCTTATGCGTAGGGTCCGAATAATAGTAAGGATTTGAAAAATGGGGGACAAAAGCAAAGACTTTGCCTTCCTTCCTGAGCACCCTTACAATCTCGCCCATCAATTGTTCAAAATTCTGCACGTGCTCGAAAAAGCTGTGGGCATAAATCTCGTCGACGGTGTTGTCAGGTATGAAATCAAGCCCATCTTCAACATCGGCAACTATATCCACTTCGGGTAAATCGATCCTGTCAATCCCGATCGCACCCGGCCTTTTCTTTCTGCCGCAGCCAAGCTCCAATACAACCGGCTCGTCACCACTAAGAACCTGATTTAAATCGATTTTTATCACGGGCTCCATCAAGTTATCCCAACCAAAAATAATGCATATATTATTTGGTAATTCTACCTCGTTCACTTTTATCTGTTAAACGTATCGTTGCACTCCCTATCCATTCTTTTGGTTAGATAGAGGCTTATTGAAACATTTATGCACTAATTTTAAAATAAAACCTTTTCCTATAAAATAAAAATAGATTATCCAAAATATTAACGGCAAGGATAATTTCCCACGATGAATCCTTTTTCTCAAAATTTTACGTGATAGGTCGCAACAGAACCTGGCGTACTTTCTTAACAACAATTTATTACTTTTTCGAAAAATACTTGTCTCAAGTTTATGCATAAAAAACCAGTTGCTCTTCAGGCA
>JBARPZ010000334.1:0-2130 GCA_049643445.1 Sedimentisphaerales bacterium | reverse complement strand
GGTTGACCCGGCCGGCAGCGTGAATGGGTCGCTCATGTCCGCAGGCTTGCCCGGCGGTTTCGCATAAATCCGGATGATACCTAATAACCTGAACATGGTCGCGGAAAGTTCCTCGAGGCCAGCGCCGCTTTTAGTCGAAATCTCCACGAAATCAAACCGATATTTGCACTTTTGTTTCAGCTTGTCAAAAGCGCCGGCCTTGGCAATGTCGCTTTTGGTGCAAATACAAAAGGCCTTCTTGGCAAGAGCGTTGCCGTGTTCATCCACCACAGGAGCCTCGGCGTCGATGAGCAGCTTCCTTGATTCCAGAAAATCAAGGCAGATGCCCAATTGCTCCTTGATATCGCCAGAAAGGTCGATAACAATACCGATTACATCGCAGTTGCGATATGTCCCCACCTGCCCCGGGCTTATGAAATCAGCCGTAATAGGCGGCGTATCGACCAATTGGATTGGGATATCCTCAAATGTCACCATCCCCGGCACAGGCGCTGTCGTTGCAAAGGGAAATTCGGCCACGTGGACTTTGGCATTCGTCAGCACGGCAACGATGGAGCTCTTGCCGCTGTTTGGCGTCCCTATAAGGGCGATTTGCCCTGCGCCGCTTCGAGGCACATGGAATATATCAACGTGCGTGCCGTGACCTTTTTGGGCCGGGGCCTCTTTGAGTTTGCTTAGCTTGCGGCGAAGGTCCGCCTTGAGATGGTCCGTGCCCTTGTGCTTGGGCATCACGCTGAGCATCTGCTCGAGCGCGAGGATTTTCTCCTCGGTGGTCGTCGCCTCGCGGTACCACTTCTCGGCCTTAAAATATTCCGGTGTCAGGTTAGCTGGCATAATTTAAAACATAATTTACCAGAAAAATCCCTCAATATCAAATCACAACACTGGCATATATAATGTTCCTTACCACTTTTACTAATTTGACCCTTAACTGCTATCTTTTCCAACGAAAAGTAGCGAAGATTTATCGAATTTAATAGATTATTTCAGCCTCTGATTAAGGTAAGGATAGTCTCTCTAACGTCTTGTATTATGACCGATGACAAGAATTGTTGAAAAACTTGAGTTTATGAAGGCCAGAGCAATCAATGTCTGTCCAAAAGTAGGTATTGAAGGAAAGGTGGGGCACAAAAAAGCATGTATTCCTGCCAATTTTCAATAGAGCTGCCTCAAAAACAAAAATCTTTGATAGTTCAAGGGGATTTTTATAAGATTATTGGTATCATAAGGGCTGAGTAATGTTTTTTAACCGTGTAAATGGGAAATATGAATTGAAATAAAGTTTGCAATTAAGCCGTATCCATAAGTAAAAAAGAAGAAAAATGAACTTGAGAAAAATCCATAAAATCTGGTATGTGATATGGATTGCTATTGGGATATCGTTTTTTATCTCAGGATGTCCATTTAAGTCTGGGATTGAGGGAAAAGCGTGGTTTCAACATGCATCAAAATATGATCAGGCAAGGAGTAAGATGATAGCAAATGCGGCTGCTAAGAAGGAGACTTTTACACAAGATTTTACCAGGATGGACAAAATGGAACGCAAATTCCTGCGAGCAAAACAACCGACCGAAACAGAGATAATATCAGTTCTCAGGTCACCAAATAGGAGATTTCAAAGAGTTGGTCTGGCAGCCATGTTTTTAAAACCAATAGAAACAGACCAGCTAATAGAAATTTTATTTGAATTTATACAGGACCAGGAAACAGAATTTGAATTTTATGCATTACTATCTCTTGACAAATTTACAAAATTCCCAGAATCTAAGAAGGCCGACTTGGGGAAACAATTATTGGAGATAGTTAAAACTAGAAGAAGGGATAATGAATTTTACATTCAGGATTATTCTTTATTAGCCAAATTTCCCTCTGAAGAGGCAGCCCTATTTTTAACTGAACAATTAATGAAAGAAGGAAAAGGCCTTATACGTGCATTTAGATATACTGCTTTTAGGGCATTGAAAGAGATGGGGAATTCGTTTTATGATGAGGCCGCAGAATATGTAAATAAACATGGCAGTCCTGAAATAAAAGAGGAATTACGGAAGAGAGAAAAAGCGTGGGATTTATATAAAGAAACTGATTTTTCTGCGAAAATAAAAAATTGTCTGAAGAAATAAATGAAATCAT
>JBARPZ010000333.1:0-2649 GCA_049643445.1 Sedimentisphaerales bacterium | reverse complement strand
ATTACCTGAGGCTGGTTGAGAAGGAAGGAAAATGTAAAATGGTTGCCGTGGTGGCGTCGATGAGAAAGCTGCTGTGTATCATGAATACTATGTTGAAAAAGAATCAAAATTGGCAGCCAAATTTTGTGAAAATATCTTGATATTAAAGACAGTCGCTACTTGCTGGCCACATAATTCACGCCGCAATCTGAAATCTGAAATAAAAACCGTCATCCCGACCGAAGTGGAGGGATCTATTAAAAAAAGGTTATTGCAAGGCCCGAAGGGCCGCGGCAATCTCATCATTGTTTTTCCCATTATATCTTTGCTTTTTTCTTTTTGATTTTTACTTTCCCGTCCAACCGTCCAACCGTCAAACCGTCTCACCGTCTAACCGTTTCTCCCTTCTCCTCATTTCATCCCACCATTTTAACGATTGCCGCTGGGGACTGCTGATTTACTTACTTTTTGTTATCTTCCGGTTTATTTTTTACTACTTCACCTTCTTTATTATCTTCAGGTTTATTTGGTTCAATTTGGTCTTCTTTTATGCTTACTTTCTGGATTTTCAAGGCTTTCTCAAAAGCCGAATAATAATCTTTTATGAAGAGCGTCCCCAATTCTTTGTGATACTTCAAGAAGAATTTGACATAATTCGACTTATTAACCCTCCGATGTTCATCCAACGGCTTGCGTCCAGCAAATGCCACGTAAAGACCTTCATCGGTCATATCAAGAAAATCCTGTAGTAGAATTGTGTAATATTCATATCGCGTGAGGGCCTTAAATAGTTTGTAGTCTTTTGGGTGATTGATGTCAAACAAAGATGATACATGGGCATTCTGCGTAGCCTTTAATTGAAACGTCGGGTATGAATAGTGCTCTGACAGCCTCGCTTCGTCCGTAATGGTGAAGCGACATAGCGGCAGGAACGAATCATTCAGTCTCCACTCACGGATACAAGCTACAATCAGAGCCTGTTTTTGTCGGTGATTATCCAATTGATTCCAACCCAATGTCGTACAAGTGCCGCCCCCACCAATTAAAAACAAACCCGATACAACAAAAAAAACGTGAAAACACCTTTTTCTTTTTTTCTTCTTAATAAGCAAGCGCCACTTCTTTCTTTTATCCCATTTGTTTATGAAGTGCCATCCTAAAGAAGAAACTCCTGCCCCAACAGCAAAAAGAATTGTTCCAAATATGATATGCAAAAACCAAATTGCGTATAAATTCATAACATCGCCTTTCATCAGATTTGTTGCCCGCTCATTTCATCCCACCATTATACCGAGTGCCCGTATCAACAACAAGATTTTACCCTGAATTCCGCCATCCGTGGAAAGCTGGCTAAAAACCTCTGTGCTCTCTGTGACCTCTGTGGCTATATTCTTCTGCGAAATCTGCGTCTAACTTTTCTTTGTGCCTTTGTGCCTTTGTGCCTTTGTGCCTTTGTGGCAAGAACTCTCTGCGCTCTCTGTTTACCCCGTTAGAAACATGCTTCTATTTTCTAATGGGGCGTTCTCTGTGGTTAAAAAATTTGTGTCAATTCGTGTTAATTCGTGGCTAACCTTTTCTCTTTCTTTTGTGCCTTTTCGTGGCTAAACAGCATCCGCCTAATCCTGTTATCCTGTCTAAAAACTCTCTGTTTCCTCCGCGGCTTGGGTATGCTGATATTGGCTGTAATAACGATTGTTCCGGTTGTGGCGACTTAGACATAATCATAAGGAAAAATCTGTGATTTAAGCGGCACGAATCACAGTTTTTGCTTGATTTAATACATTGATTCTATTATAATAAGAAAAAATCAGGGGGAAATGGAATTACCCACATTTATTTACCCGTTTTTCAGTTGGTAGATACGCGTAGAGCTTGGCTTGTAAGCTCCGTTGCCCAACAACTCTGAACACAAGAGAGTTTTTTAAGAAGGACTGGAATGAAATGGCAAAAAGTCTGTTTGTATTCTTTTTAAGCCTGTCCATTTGTGGGCCGGCATTTGCCGCATTATGCTATGTCGAATTTGAGCCGGCCAATTGGTCCTATGGCAATGACGTTTTTGACTTTGAACAAGGCATAGAAATTCAGTATGCTCAAGGTTGTGAGGATTTTATTGGCTATACAGTCAACCTGCCATCGTTGACTTTGCTCGACAATACTGTCTATGCGCAGGGAAACTTAGAGCTTTTCGATAATTATGGCGGCAAGCTGCTCACTGCTTATTTCGATACCGGCACATACGTTGATGGCCTTAGAACAAACCTCATTTTTTACAATATTGATATGACCGAGCCTGATACCACCTATATCATTAACGATATTGAACTGGTGTTGTACACGGCCGGAAGCAAAGCGAACACCTTTGAGGGTAATATGACATATATTCCCGAACCCGCCACACTCTTACTCTTAGGCTTGGGTGTGGTGATGCTGAGAAGGAAACGATAATACTTTTTGCTACTACCCAAATTCCGGCATCTGTGAAAAACCGCGTTTGCCCTGTCCAAACCTGCCCCGCCCTTCTAAATTCCCTCTCCCGATCCCTTATGCCTTTGTGCCTTTGTGCCTTTGTGCCTTTGTGCCTTTGTGCCTTTGTGCCTTTGTGCCTTTGTGGCAAGAACTCTCTGCGCTCTCTGTTTACCCCGTTAGAAACATGCTTCTATTTTCTAATGG
>JBARPZ010000332.1:0-3983 GCA_049643445.1 Sedimentisphaerales bacterium | reverse complement strand
GAGGCCGGGAAAGCCGGCGTTTTTTTTAATAGATCCCTCGACTGCGCTCGGGATGACAAGATTTGAGATTGCCGCGTCGCTACGCTCCTCGCAATGACATTTTTTCATGGATCCCTGCCCCCTGCCTAAGACTTGCTGGGGCAGGCCCCCCAATCGTAGGGGCGAGCCCCCCAATCAGGTAGGGGCGAGCTACTGCATGCAGGGACTGGTGGTGCATAAACAAAGCCTTGCTGAACATCAGCAAGGCTTTGTGGGTATTTCATTATCGTTAGTCACAAAATCAGGATTCCTGTTGGATCAGCATCCCCCTTTTTCTTCCAACAGGTCGTCGACCCGCTTATCAATATTCTGCTTCTTGTTTTTGGGGTCCTTTAGCTTGTCAATCTCAGCCTGACTTTCCTCTACGCGTTTTTGCAGCTCCTTAAGCCTGTCCCGCAGCCACTTGTATGCAATTTTCTTTTCCCTTACAATCAGGTCAAACCTTCGGCTGAGTGCTTCTTTGAGCTTGTTAATTAATTCTTTCTTTTTCTTCTCGTCCGTTGCCCTCCTGATTTCTCGAAGCAGTCTGTCCCGCCAGTACTCGAGTCTTATCTTTTCTTTAAGGACCTCAGCCAGTTCGGGATTCCGCCGCTCCTCCTCGAAAATCCGCCAGAATTTTTGACGGATTATCTCATATTTCTTCCAGTACAGGTCCGGGTCTTGCAGCAGCCTCTTCAACTCTTCCGCCTGCCTGTGGAAATTCTCCTCCAGCCATTTAAGAAACTCTTCACGCCTCTGCTCCCTCCATTTATCGATACGTTCTCTTACGATTTTACCGAATTCGTCCCCGCCTTGTTCTCTCAGCTCAGATTTGAAACCATTCGGATCCTCCTTACGCATCTTTTCCAGCTCTTTTGCCTTGTCCGGGTTGCTCTGTTTAATGCTCTTGATAATCCGGTCAATTTCCTCATCCGTCAGATCGAACCTTGGTCCTCGTCTCGGTCCACCACGACCCGGACCACCTCGTCCTCCAGGACCGGGCGGCCCATCCTCGGTCCAGATATCTTCTTTCTTCTCTTCATCTTTTTTCTCTTCGCTCGTCCCCTGAGCCCAGCAGGGCAGGGCGGACACCGTTATCATCGCCGCCATCATCAAAATCAACAATAGTCCGTACTTTGCCTTCATTCCTTTTTACCCTTCCCAAATATCGGTATTGATTTCTGCAAAATCTATTTCCAACTCGGTAATAGCAGAACCGCCGTTGCCCCCATTTTCCTCCGATTCCAAAGTCGCAAACTCAAACTCAAGCTCATCAAGCTCAGTGGTTAAAACCAGCAAATTCCTGTCATCGGCGGCTATATTCTCACTGTCCCAGACCGCCGATGAAATCAACCGTACGTACCCAGGTTTTTCCGGCCTGCTGTTACTTACATACAGCCTTATGCTTACCGATGCAAGAATAATAAATACCGCAGCCACCGGCGCCAGCCTGTAAGCCAACCGCCTGAAAGTGTGCTCCTGCCTGAGACGTAGGGCTTCTGCAATTTTATAGTTGATAGCCGCGACCAACTCTTCAGTCGGCTGCGGCGCAGGATTTTCGTCCAGGATTCGCTTAACCTCAGCAAAATCTTCAATGCAGTTTTCCGCCTCTTTGCTGCTGATGAATCCTTCGAGCAGTTCCCTTAGATTTTCCTCATTTCGGTCATTCATAACACCGTTACCCCATTAACTCTCTCAGTCTTTTTAGCCCCCGATGCAGCTTCGACAATGTTGTTCCTATCGGCTCGCGCCGAATTGCTGCCATCTCCTTCAAACTCAACTGCGAATAAAAACGCAGCATTATCAATTCCCTTGTCTCGTCATTCAGCTTCCCGAGCTGTATTTGCAACTTATCAATCCTCTCGCTGTCCGACCGTTTCGGCCCTCTTATTTCGGTTTGAAGTTGCTTTTTTCGGGCCTCGTGCAATTTTTTTCTTCTCTGTTTACTCCTTAAGTAATCATGAAAAATATTGGTTGCTATTTTAAACAGCCAGCTATCAAAAGAGCCGCCCTTGTAAGAACCGATTTTCCCTACCAGCTTAAAAAAAAGCTCACTTAGCAGCTCTTCACTGAGCTCTCTGTTTCCCGTCAATCGGTAAAAATAACCATGAATCCGGCTTGAATAAATATGAACTAATTGCGCAAAATCATCAGCCGAACCGGCCTTACAGCCGTCTATTATCTGGACCAGGTCGTCGGTCTTTGCCATATTTACATTCTTTTTACATAAATAAAGACGGTTATCAAAACTGATTTATTGCATAAATGAGGAAAAATATGGTTGTTTTTTGCTCAGCAGGCCCAATTTTTTCCAACTTTTCAGTGGTTTTCTTCTTCCTCGTCGCCCTCAAGTTCCTCGTCGACCTTCCAACGATCAGATTCGTCTATATCCTCGATTTCTCGCTTCATATACTTGAAGAGCTTATCCTGCATTGGCGCTAATTTACCATACCACTTGGTCATCTGCTGATAGCTGGCCACAAGCATATCAAGGCGGATTAGCTGCCATTTGGCTATGCACTCCGCCTCCTTGATATTAGTAAACGGGTCGCATTTGAAGGTTCTTCGCCCGTTGGGCTCAATCTCACACAATTCGCAATCTTTGCACTGAATCATTTTGCTCACCAGTCTAAATCGGCAAAAGCCGGGAGTTTCTCAAAAAACCGCCAATAACAGGCCTGCTTAACACTTATTGATTACTGCACTCTAAGATATCAACCACAAACTACATACTTTTTTCTCCTCACTTTTTTCTTTTTACTTGATACTCTTTTTATAATACCATATATCAAAAGGACATAAAAGCTTTTTGCAATAAAGATTTTTGACTGTTTGTTGGAGATACACATGGCAAAACCGAGACGCAGGCGCAAAGTGGGCAGTAAAAAAAGACGCGCCAAGTGGAAAATTCGGCATAAAATAAGCTAATTATCAATAATGTGGATTAGCAGACGAGTAAATGCGTCAATGGGGCGGCCCTTTGACGCATAATCGCATTTACGCATATCCTCAATACGATAAATGAAACACTTCAAAATCACTTTCAAGCCGGACGACAGGCAAATCACAATTCATAAAGGGGCTACACTTTTCGAGGCCGCGGGCCAGGCCGGGATAATCATGAATACTGCCTGCGGGGGCAGGGGTATCTGCGGAAAGTGTGAAGCTATCCTTGAGCCGGGCGGGGAAAAAGTCTTAGCCTGTCAGTACCGGATTGAAAAAGACCTGACCGTAACGATACCGGTCAGCTCCAGGTTCTTCGAGCAAAAAATCTTAGCTGAAGGTATTGAAACCGAGGCCGGGATCCAGCCGGACATATATGAAAAGTATCTGGAGATTCAGCCCAAAGATCCGATTCTGGGAGTAGCAGTTGATATCGGCACGACGACGGTTGTTGCCCGGCTAATTAATATGCAAGATGGACGGTGCCTTGCGACCGAGGCCGCTCTTAATCCGCAGACTAAGTATGGCGATGATGTCGTCAGCAGAATCGCCTACGCCGAGACGGATGACAAACTGGGCGAACTGCAAAAAGTTATCACCGATTGTGTGAATGAGTTGATAGGTCGGCTCTGCAAAAAAGCCGCCATCGACAGCAACCGGATTTTCGAAGTATGCGCCGTCGGCAATACGACGATGAACCATATCTTTCTGAAGCTGCCTGTAAAGCAGCTTGGCCAGGCGCCGTACAAGGCGTACTCTCTCGATGCTAAAGATACAGCCGTTAGTGAGCTGGGTTTGCAGATAAATTCGGCGGGCAATATCCATACGGTCGAAAATATCGCCGGCTTCGTCGGCTCCGATACCACCGCCGTGGCGCTTGCGACCGGTATCGATTCAGCCGAGAAGATGTCATTAGTAGTGGACATCGGGACGAACGGCGAGCTGGTGCTTGGGACAGCGGAGAAGCTTTATGCGGCAAGCTGTGCGGCCGGGCCTGCTCTGGAAGGGGCGCGGATAAGGTG
>JBARPZ010000331.1:0-3768 GCA_049643445.1 Sedimentisphaerales bacterium | reverse complement strand
GAATTTGGGTTATAAAACCATTTCTACAGAATTATCAGAAGAAAATATCTGTCGGCAGTTATGAGCGAAAAAGCAGGAAAAGACTTGTAAAGGGAATTTGTAATGGCGGAAGCAAAGAAATATATCGCGGTTGACCTCGGTGCCGAGAGCGGCAGAGTGATGCTTGGTTCAATCTCGGCTGACAAGCTTGCCCTTGAGGAAGTCCATCGTTTCAGCAACGGCCCGATAGAAGAAGGCGGCACACTGCGGTGGGATTTCGAGGGGCTGCTGTCAGAGATAAAAACCGGCATAGGAAAAGCTGTTAAGCAGGCAGGCGGTGGAGTATCGGGTATCGGCGTCGATAGCTGGGGCGTTGATTTCGGGCTTTTGGATGCCGACGGAAAACTGATTGAGAAACCTTATCATTATCGTGACAGCCGAACTAATGCAATGATGGATAGAGCATTCGAGTTGATGGGCAAACGCGAAATCTATGAGAGCACCGGCATCCAGTTTATGCAGTTAAACTCCTTATATCAGGTGCTTGCGATGCGCTTGGCAAACTCAGAGGCCCTGGCTAAGACCAAACAATTAATATTCATAGGCGACTTGTTTTCATACTTTCTATGCGGCCAAGCCTTCGGCGAATACAGCCTGGCAAGCACTTCACAGATGATGGACATGAAAACAGGTCAATGGTCGAAGGCGATTTTCGATGAGCTTTCTCTGCCGATAGATATTATGCCGGACATCGTTGAAACCGGCACAGTTGTCGGCCAATTAACCGAGACAATCGCAGACGAACTTGGCTGCAGCCGAATCCCCGTCATTGCAACCGCCTCACACGATACCGCATCCGCTGTTGCTGCGGTGCCGGCAGAACAAGATAATAACTGGGCGTATCTTTCGTCAGGGACGTGGTCTTTGATGGGCGTGGAAGTACCTGAGGCGATTGTCAACGATAAGACTTTTCAATATGAGTTCACCAATGAGGGTGGAGTTGAAAATACGATTCGGCTTTTGAAGAACATAATGGGACTATGGCTGATGCAAGAGTGCAGGAGGCAATGGCAGCGTGAGGGCGTCGAGCTGTCTTATCCTGAGATGACCGAAATGGCCCAAAAAGCCGAACCGTTCGCTCGACATATTGAGGTTGATTACAGCGGCTTTCTTGCGCCAGGGGACATGCCTGAAAGAATAAATAGTTACCTTGCCGAAACGGGCCAGAAAACAATCGACGATAAGGGACAGATGATGAGGGTGATTCTGGAAAGTCTTGCGCTTAAGTATCGCGTGGTAATGGAAAGGCTCGAAGATATTACAGGTCAAAATATAGATTGCCTGCACATTGTCGGTGGAGGGATACAGAATGAACTTCTTTGCCAATTTACAGCTAATGCAATCGGCAAGAAAGTGGTGGCAGGGCCGATAGAGGCGACAGCAAGCGGCAATCTTTTGATCCAGGCCAAGGCGGCCGGACAGATTAAAACCTTAGCTGAACTGAGGGAAATTGTCCGCAATTCATTTGAACTAAAAGAGTACCAGCCCCAGGAGGCCTTACTCTGGGATGAACAATACAAAAATCGTTACTCATGACCAGGGCCCCGTGATCCGGGCTGCAAAACACAAGGGGCGAGTTACGGGCCACGAAATACGAGGTATGAGATTGATAGAAGAGCTTGAGCAGCAACTGGATAGTTTCGATTCTGCAGAAAGAAAAGAAGCGCTACTGGCACTGTGTGAAAAGGTGCGGTCGGGTGAAATTGCTTTGCCCGAGCCCGGCACGGATGTCAATCTGCACTGCCATACATTCTTCTCTTACAACACCTATGGTTATTCGCCGAGCAAATTCGCGTGGCTGGCTCGCAAGCGGGGGCTGGCCGTTGCAGGTGTTGTAGATTTTGATGTTCTTGATGCTCTTGAAGAATTTCTTGAAGCAGCGAAGATGCTTGGCTTAAAAGGCTGTGCCGGCCTGGAGTCAAGAGTTTTTGTGCCGGAGTTTTCCGATAGAGTGATTAACTCGCCCGGTGAGCCGGGCATTTCATATCATATGGGCGTAGGATTTCCAACTTCCAGGTTACAGGGCAAGCTGAAAGAGTTTTTACTTAATCTTCGCAGGCTTGCCCAGCAGAGAAACCGAGATTTGATGGGTCGGGTAAACAAGCATTTAGCGCCAGTGGAACTGAATTACGAGCGGGACGTGCTTGTTCTGACACCGTCGGGCAATCCAACTGAGCGTCATATCTGTCTTGCATACGCCCGCAAAGCCAGAGAAGTCTTCGATGATGATAATGCGCTGCAGCAGTTTTGGTTTGAGAAATTAGGCGTCGAGGTCGAATTATCCCAATTACCTGAAGGGCGGGATTTGCTGAATGCAATTCGAGCAAAGACTATGAAACGCGGCGGTGTCGGCTATGTGGTGCCTGATAAAGGTTCGTTCCCGCTTATGGCGGACACGAATCGGTTTGTGCTTGCTGCCGGCGGCATCCCGACAGTGACATGGCTGGACGGCACCAGTGAAGGGGAAAAAGCGATTGAAGAACTGCTCGAGGTGAGCAAGGCTACCGGCGCAGCAGCAATTAATATTATTCCCGACCGCAATTATGGGCTCGGACACGGGGACGAAAAATTAACGAATCTCTACAACGTGGTTGAATTGGCCCAGAAGCTGCATTTACCTATAGTGGTCGGAACGGAAATGAACAGCCCGGGGCAGAAGTTTGTTGATGATTTCGATACCGAGGAGCTTTTGTCCCTGGTGCCGGTATTCTTAAAAGGAGCGTACATTTTTTATGCCCACTCGGTACTTCAAAGACAATGCGGACTGGGATATACCAGCGAATGGGCCAAGAAAAATTTCAAAGGCGTTGAAGAGAAAAATGAATTCTTCCAAACGGTTGGAAGTTCTCTGCAGCCCCGGCACGAAGATAAACTTGGCGGCTTAAGTGAGGACGTAACCGCTCAGGAAATATTAGATAAAATATCTCACAGCACGTGAGCTGTGAGCTAAAAAACAGGGCACAAGAGACACGCACTATTATGGCAGATTTACCGGAAACTCAATACGCTGTTCAGTTGGTCGGTCCGGACAAACTTGTTCTGAACAAATCGAAAGAGGTCTTCAAACCCGGTCCGCATCAGATTCTTTGCAGGGTGGAAGTGGTCGGGCTTTGTTTTTCCGACCTTAAATTACTGAAGCAATTCTCTTCACACGTCCGCAAAAGTGGATTAGTCGCGGGGATTGACCCTGAAATACTAAAAGAGATACCCAGCTATGTCCCCGGCGAAGCACCGACGGTGCCCGGTCATGAAACGGTCGTGAGAATCGAAGCAGTCGGCCCCGGTGTTAAAGACTTTAAGGGCGGTGATCGCTTCCTTGTCCAGACAGATTACCGCTGGCTGCGAACTGCCAGTTCCAACGGCGCTTTCGGCTATAACTTTGAAGGCGCTCTTCAGGAATATGTGTTGATGGATGAACGGATCATAACCTCGCCGGATGGTGAGTCTATGTTGATACCGGTTTCAGAGGAGCTTTCAGCCTCAGCCATAGCTTTAGTGGAGCCGTGGGCCTGCGTTGAAGATGCTTATGTCTCCGGGGAACGCACAGGCATAAAAACAGATGGCCGGATGCTTGTAGTAGCTGATGTAAAGGTGAGTGGGGATTCTTTTGGAAATTTATTTGGTCGCTACGGTAAGCCGGCTCAGATAACGTGGCTTTCAAATTCGGCGCCAGTGGAATTGGATGTGCCCATCAAAACCGTCGCAAATGTATCAGAGCTGGTCGATGTC
>JBARPZ010000330.1:0-8233 GCA_049643445.1 Sedimentisphaerales bacterium | reverse complement strand
CAAATACCGGATAAGATAAGCCAAATATTGCAGCAGTCCGACCATATTAAAGAGATTGCCTCGGCAAATATCGACAAGGAAAATTGGCTTTTCTTAGGCCGGGGCTTTAATTACCCGGTTGCCCTTGAAGGGGCTCTGAAACTGAAGGAAATAAGTTATATTCACGCCGAGGGTTTGCCCGCTGCAGAGATGAAGCACGGCCCGATTGCTTTAATTGCCGACGATATGCCAGCGGTTTTTATTGCCACGACCGGACCGCAATATGACAAAATTATGGGCAACATCGAGGAAGTGCGGGCACGAGGTGGGAAAATTATCGCCGTTGCAACAGAAGGGGATGAGAATATCAAAGAACACGCCGACCATTTAATTACTATCCCGGATGTGCCGGAGCTTTTGCAGCCGATGTTGACCGTTGTGCCGCTGCAACTGCTCGCCTATCACGCGGCTGTGCTTCGCGGCCACGATGTTGACAAACCTCGAAACCTTGCAAAAAGCGTTACGGTCGAGTAGCGATTATCCTAACTTGAAATCTGTAATTTGAACTACCATCTTAAAGCCAGTAACATGGGATTACAACAATGAGAGATTCTGATGCAGTGTCGGTACGACGTGGGTACCTCATTCGGTAGAAACGTGGGGATTTGTTGCAAGGAGAGCCTGAGAAAGGGAAGGGCCAGAGTGATGGAGCACATCAGGCAAACACCAAGTGAGCACATGTTTTCCGTTGTTGTTCCTGTACTGAACGAAGCAAAGCGAATCAATTCACTTATTAAAAATATACGGGGTCTGCGCTCTGACGGCTTCTGCGAAATAATCGTAGTCGATGGGGATCCACAAGGGGCGACCATCCAAGTCATTCAAGATAAGGATGTGGTTTGCATTATCTCGGGCAAAGCTCGAGCCCGCCAGATGAATTCCGGTGCCGCCAAAGCGCGAGGCAAAGTGCTGATTTTTCTACACGCTGATACGAAACTGCCGTCGGATGCTTTGCAGAAGATCCGCAAGGTTCTGGAAAATGAAAAATATGTGGCAGGGGCCTTTGATTTGGGAATCGACTCTGATAAACTGCTGTTGAAAACTATTGCAGCCTGTGCAAGTCTTCGTTCTCGTTTACATAGAGTTCCTTATGGTGATCAAGCTATCTTTATAAGAAGGAGATATTTTGGTAAAATTGGAGGGTTTAAAGAAATCCCGTTGATGGAAGATGTTGAGTTAATGGTACGAATCAAAAAGAGGGGTGATTCAATTTTTATCCTGCGCGATAGAGTGATAACTTCCGCCCGAAGATGGCAAAAGGAAGGGATTATTTACACAACACTCAGGAACATTGTGATAAGGAATCTGTTCAGGTTCGGTGTAAGTCCGGATAGACTGGCCAAATACTACAAGGCTGATTCAATGAAAGGCAATTAGGGTGGTTTTGGATTTCAAAGAGACCTTAGCTAAGATTGACTCCCGGCTTCTGAAGTTCGATAAGCTAGAGACATTGCAGGTAAATCTGGGTAATAAGTGCAATCAGAGCTGTGTGCATTGCCATGTCGGGGCAGGTCCGGGGGGACAGAAGATAATGTCTCGAGATGTCATGTTGAAGATAATCGATTTTTTGCAAAAGCACGGGGGGCTCGTTGTTGATGTGACGGGGGGATGTCCGGAGCTTAATCCTGATTTCAGGTTTTTTATTGATAGTGTTTATGAGTTGTCTTGGCGTTTGATGGTTCGGACGAATCTTACAGTTTTTTTTGAGCCGGCTCTGGATTGGGTCTCGGAGTTCTATAGTCAGCGTGGTGTGGTTTTGATAGCCTCTTTGCCGTGCTATACAGAGGAGAATGTTGACAAACAGCGGGGTGAAGGCGTTTTTAAAAAGAGCATAGCGGCTCTGAAGATGCTGAATGAATTAGGTTATGGGGGTGACCAGGGGCTGGAGTTGAATCTGGTTTATAATCCTGGGGCTGATTTTCTGCCTGGCTCTCAGGAGCAGCTTGAGGCAGCTTTTAAGAGGGAACTTGGTGAAAAATATGCTGTTTGTTTCAACAAGCTCTTTACTATAACTAATGCACCTATAGGACGCTTCAGACAACAACTGGAGGTTGACGGACGCTTAGAACCGTATCTGAAACTTTTAGCCGAGAATTTCAATCCAGATGCTGCTGAACGAATTATGTGCCGTAATCTTGTGAGTGTGGACCACAAGGGCGTGTTGTATAATTGTGATTTTAATCAGGCGCTTAGGCTTCCAGTCGTCAATGCTGTGGGTTGCAGTTTGACGATTCAACAGCTGGAAGATATTCTCTCAAGAGGACTTGAAATAATAACTGGTAAGCACTGTTTCTGCTGCACAGCTGGTGCGGGGTCGAGTTGTACCGGATCGCTTGTAAAGCAGAAGCCTTGAGCCTGGAAACCAATCGGAAAATGACCGAAAGTTGATACTGAGATGGGAGACTGGATTAAGCTGTTTTTACTTGTGGGGGCGTTGGTAATCTCCACAACTACCTGCTCGACTGCCTCAAGGGCTGATGCTAATGATGGGGAGTTTGGCTATGATGACTATGCTGTGGTGCTCAAGGACTATGTTAATGATGATGGAAGAGTAAACTACAAGCAGCTCAAAGCCAGGCGTGAAAAGCTCGACGCTTTCGTCCGCGCCATTTCTAAACTCGATAAGGACATTTACGAAAAGCGTAGCCAGGTTCAGAAAATTGCCTTTTGGATAAACGCCTATAATGCTTTGACCTTGAGGGTTATTATCGATAATTACCCAATAAAGTCTTCTTTTTTTAGATCAATGTATTATCCGAAGAACAGCATCCGTCAGATTAAAGGAGTGTGGGATAAGAAGAAATTCAAGGTTATGGGAAAAGATATGACACTTAACGACATTGAGCATAAGATACTGCGCAAAGAATTTAACGAGCCCCGGATACATATTGCCCTTGTTTGTGCTGCAATTGGGTGTCCGAAGCTGCGCAATGAGCCTTATTTGGCGAAGAACCTTGAGGAACAGTTCACTGACCAGATGCATTTTTTTCTTGCTGACGCTAAGAAATTTAGGATTGACCGAAGAGCCAATCGAGTATATCTTTCACCGATTTTCAAGTGGTTTGGAGATGACTTTGTCAGTAAATATGGCCTTGAAAGGAAAATACGCAAACTTAGCAGGAATGAAACAGCAGTAATTAATTTTATAAGCAGGTACCTTGAAAAAGATGATGCCGATTATCTTATGAGTGGGGGATTTGAAATCAATTATCTCAAGTACGATTGGGTGCTGAACGAGCTATCAACAAAAGATAAAACTAATCGCAAGTGAGTGTACGATGGATAGGTTGGATAATAATTGTGTGTTTTTATTTGTTAAGTACCCAGCGGCCGGCGAGGTCAAAACCAGACTGGCGACAGAACTCGGCACGGGTGTTGCGGTCGAGCTTTATAGGAACTTTATTCTTGATACATTGTACACTCTAAAACTGCTTAAGATATTCTTCAGGATATGTTATTATCCTTCTTTTGCTGAGGGGAAGCTGGTCGAATGGCTTGGCAAACAATATTCATACATGCCGCAACTCGGTGTAGATTTGGGCGAAAGAATGAAAAACGCTTTTTTGAACGGTTTTGATGAAAATTTAGGCCGGATTGTTGTCATCGGCTCGGACAGCCCCGATTTACCGGCAGATTTTCTCATGGAGGCATTCATCGCACTGGAATCGCACGATGTGGTTGTCGGCCCAAGCAGCGATGGGGGCTATTACTTGATAGGTTTCTCGAAGAACAGGTTTTTGTCCGAAGCATTTGAGAATATTGGTTGGGGGGGCAACAGTGTTTTTGAGCAAACTGTCGATATACTACGAAAGTGCCGTCGGAGCTTATATCTACTGCCGCAATGGTACGATGTGGATACTGCCGCGGACTTGAATGACCTTGTGGCACGCAACAGAGACACTGCTTTTCACAGATCGAAAACTTTTGCCTGCGCCCTGGAAAAGGTGGGGACAATTACGCAATGAAAAAGGACGATCGCCACAAAGTGGAACAAAACAGGCGTCACCTTGGTTTTACTCTTGTGGAGCTGCTCGTTGTTATAGCAATCATCGCTCTTTTACTTTCCATACTTTTGCCATCGCTTGCAAAAGCCAGGTCTATGGCGTACCGCCTTAAATGTTCCCATAACCTAAAGCAAATCAATTTAGCTGTGAACATGTACCTCAATGGAAACGAGGATACATACCTTTGTGCACAGGACCCGCTGCCGGCAGGCTATTGGCTGTGGATGGGACGCGGCTGGCGGTCATATCTGGAGCCTTATTTGAGTACCAACGTTAATAAGGAGAATCCTTCCGTTTTGTTTTGCCCCGAAGATCCCGCCGACGAAAACAAATTCGAGTCTACGAGTTATGCCTACTCGATGGCCTTCTACCACAGCCCCCAGCAGATTGACGATATGAATGATAAGAGTGATACCTACTCAAATCCCCAGCCGTCCATAGCGCAGCAATGTGATAATGTGGCCAATCCATCCGGCAAAATCCTTATCGGGGAATGGTCCAGCAATCATTCACCTATGAAAGATGAAGACAAAGGATGGTGGGGCTGGCAGGGCCGCCGCAATTACCTTTTTGCGGATGGGCACATCCACTTCCTTCGGGCCATAGACATTCGCCCCGCCCGGGATGGACTTCCGGATGCTAACCTGACAATTCGAGGCATCAAGGGAACCGACTGGCCGCGGTAACCAACGTTACTCAAAGCTAAAGTGTATCTCGGCTCTCTTTGATGGGAATTGATACTCAAAGAACTTGCATTTTTGAGTGTTTTGAGTATAGTTAAAATATTAATTCAGCAATGTACCGAATACCTCGAGGCATAAAGCGTCGGGCAGAACCATAACAAGTCGCAGGAGGTTGCAGATATGCAAAAGCGTTTGATTATTATAGCTGCCGTGTTCATGCTGTGGTTTAACGCACTCGTCGTTTGTGCTGAGGAAAAGCCTCTACCTCTTCGTGCCGGCCCGGCTTTAGTGGAGGCCAAAGTATTTCCCTTCAAAGGCCCAACGGAAGGACTGGAACCTGAGCAACTGGACTTTCGCTATACCCCGGGGCGTTGGCAGGCATGTATTGGTTTGCCGGACGACCCGCATAAGAGCATTGTCGGCTCCGACGGCGGACTATACTACGATTATGGGAGTGGAAATTTTTACGGCTTTGGCACCCGTATACTGGCTGACCTGGAAACGCAGGGAACAAAAAGTAAAATCGAGCAGTCACTGTGGCACCCTCGCATCCCCATTGTCGTTACCGAGCAGAAAATTGGTGGCCTTACCCTGCGACAGGAGGTCTGGGCAGGCGCGCCCTATTCTGAAGACATATCACAATGGAGCCAGCACAGGGTAGATTATCTGTGGCTCAAGATGGTCAACAACGGCGCCAGGCCCCAAACCGGAAGAATTGTATTGCAGATTGATGCCAAAGACAGCTTGAGAATAGATGACTCCAAAACACGCCTGTTTGAGAGAGGAAATTCAAAAAAAACTTTTTGTGTACTCTCATCTGCCTGCTCCGCGTTCTCGCCGCTTGATTTATCAGAGGAGGACACTTCTGAGCAGGGTATTGAGATGGACCATTCGCCGGGTTTCAACAAGAACTGGGCCCAGCCGAATGTCGCCTGCCATAGCTGTTTTCGTGATATTATGGTCGGCAACGCCAGGCCTTTAGTTTTCAAATATCGTGCCGAACCAAACAAAAAATATCACCTTGCTTTTGGTTTGATCGAGGGCTGGCACGCTGAAGCCGGGGTGCGTCCCCTGGAGATTCGCATCGAGGGCAAAGTCGTTCGTTCTGTCGACCTTGTCGGAGAGTATGGTAAGAACACACCTGTTGTTTTTCTCTTTGATGCAAAAGACCTGAACGGAGATGGCAAAATCGAAATGGGCGTATATTCTCCCGAAGGTGCCGCAGACAAAAACACTATTCTAAGCGGTTTGTGGGTCTTTGATACAAAAGCTGCCGTTACTGAAAAAGATATTCTTGCCGGCAGACTCGATGACCATGCCCTCGCTGTGATGTTTCCAGAGGAAACTGGCAAGGCCATCAAGCTGCTATTCGAAGAAAAGCAACTTGCCCCGGGCCAGGAATATCGTGCCTTAATTACTTTCTATCAGGGCGATCAAGCCTCGATTAAAACAAGCGAGAAACAGGCACCGCGTGAGCGAGACCGGGCAATCAAATACTGGCAAAACATCGACCTTCCATACGATCGTATGACTGTGCCGGACCCGGCCGTCCAGGGATTATTGGATTCCTGCATACGCAATATCTACCAGGCCAGAGAGCTGCGGAACGGACAGCCTGCGTTTCAGGTAGGACCTACTTGTTATCGCGGCACCTGGGCTGCTGACGGCCCCTTCATACTCGAATCTATCACTTATCTCGGCCGAGGAAAAGAAACCCGGGCCGGCCTGCAAGTGCAAGTGGACAAGGACGAGGGCCCCGGCGGCGTGCAGTTCTCCAAGAAGTCCGGCCTTCGACTGTGGATGATTTGGCGCCATGCGCAGCTCACCGGTGACTGGAAGTGGCTGGAGAATATGTGGCCGAAAGTCGAGCAAAATGTTAACCAGATTATCAGTTATCGCCGGATGACCCTCGATGACCCTACTCAGGTTAATTATGGCCTCATGCCGCCCGGTTTCGGTGATGGCGGCCTCGGCGGAGTTCATCGTGAGTACACGAACGTCTACTGGACGCTCTCCGGCCTCCGCGCCGCCATCGAAATGGCCGAGAAATTGAACAAGCAAGTACGTTCGAAGTGGCAAACCGAATACCGGGACTACTGGCGGGTTTTTGACAAGGCCAGAAATCGCGACAAGCTTACCGATAGCTTCGGCAACATCTATGTCCCTGTAACCATGAAAGGCGAACAAGTGCAATTGCCTCAGCGCGGCGCCTGGGCCTTTCTCCAATCGATTTTTCCCGGCCGTATCTTCGACCCCGATGACAAGCTGATGCTCGGCACATTATCTATGCTCGATTCGAATCAGCAGGAGGGCCTGATTTTCGGCACCGGCTGGCTTCCTGACGGTATCTGGAATTACGCAGCTTCCTTCTACGGCCATGCCCACATTTGGCTCGATCACGGCAAAAAGGCCGCCGCCACACTCTACGCCTTTGGCAACCACGCCTGCCCCCTGCTCTGCTGGCGCGAGGAACAGAACCCACAAGGACAAAAGGAAAATCAAGTTGGTGACATGCCCCACAACTGGGCCAGTGCCGAATTCATCCGCATGGTACGTCACTTGCTTATACTCGAACGCGGCGACGAGCTGCATTTGCTGCACGGCCTTCCTCACGCCTGGACCCAGCCGGCAAACAAAACAAAGATGCTGGACATTCCGACCTCCTACGGGCCGCTCAGCTTGATCCTGGAAATGGCCGAAAAGGGCGACTCTGCCACCATTGAAATAACTCCTCCACGTCGTGACCCGCCGAAAAAGATAAAGGTGCACCTGGAACATTTCCAGCAGCGGGTAGAGAAAACAAAGATTGAATTAAGAGACGGCAATTTCATCATCAAGGTGGATTTTGAGTGACAAGCTCCAATGGCATGGGACAGTCAAAGATATTCGACCGGCGTCCGTTGCTATGTTGGACTTTATATATAAGCAGGATTCTTACCCTGGTGCCCGCTTAATCGTGTTTTTCAGCACAAAGGGCTTGAATAGCCCGTATCCAACGGTGTGATACTGATTGCCGGGAGGCGGCCCCGTTTCCGGTCCACGATGAAACATATTCGGCCAGGCGGCCCCAAGGGTCTGGCCGGCGTGATGCGGCCCCAGCGTGTTCTTTAACGTACCTATGACGACAATCTCGATTTTGTTTGTGCCGCGTTTGATCAATTGAGTGACATCACACTGCCACGGCTGATAGCCTATATAACCGGCCGGCTTGCCATTGACAATAACCTCCGCAACGCTCCCGTACCAGTGGGGCAGTTGGACTTGATATTTGCCTTTCGTTCCTGGAACTTCGAACTTCTGTGTATACCGGACGCCGGCTGCATAAAAGGGATGGCCCTGTTGATTCCACCCGTTGATGCTCAGGCCGCTGTCGTCTATCAGGAAGGCTGCACGACGGTTAAAGTTCCTTGTCAACTCGCTCGATACGTCTTGGATTGCGACTGTAGAAATCTGCGTCAACTTCGCGGTACTGTTCGGTATTCCGAAAAACCGGACTTCGCTCAGGCC
>JBARPZ010000329.1:0-2233 GCA_049643445.1 Sedimentisphaerales bacterium | reverse complement strand
TCACCTTTAAAGCAGATGTTATCGGTTGAATGTTCGCCGATAAATCCCGTTAGAGAGTTCTTTGCTTTTTGTTTTCTTTTTGCATCTGGAATCTCTAACGGGGTGAACCGGATTTTGTTGTCCGATGTTTTTTCGGTGTGTTCGACCATAATGACGCAGTCGGCTCCTTCAGGCACAACGGCGCCGGTCATAATCTTGGAACAAAGGTTCCGGCCGATCGCTTTTTGTGGCTCGCATCCTGCGGAGATGGTCTCAATTACTGTCAGCTCGTTGTCAAGGTCGGCTCGACGGCAGGCATAGCCATCCATGGCCGACTTGTTGAACGGTGGAATGTCCATGTCTGAGGCGACGTCTTCTGCCAATACTCGATTCAAGGCACGGTCAATGTCGACACGCTCGGTGCCAAGTGGTTTGCCCGAAATCGAGCTCATCATAATTTCGAACGCATCATCAAACTTTAACATCATACTTTTCCCTAAACTCTTCATATTCTACAATCGTATTTAGGTTGGTAAGCTGGTTTGTTTTCAACTTAATGTACTTGACCTTGCATTGAGCGAACGCATCACTTATTTTACGTGATCCTGATGAAAGCACTTCGTTTATGGCTTCGAGCGAGCTTTTACGGTATACAGCAAAGAGTGGTTCATATTTTTCGTTACCAGAGGTTGGGATGACCATGTCTGCCGCATGAGCTTCGGCAAGCATTTTCCTGACAAGTCTTATGTCTATGTGCGGGATATCACAGGCGACCACAAGATTAAGTTCGTTGGCTGATGCTTCCAGAGCGGAAGCTATACCCATCAAAGGTCCCTGGCCCGGCATCTTGTCCGGGATGCAGTCAAAGCCGAGAAAGGCATATTTTTCCACGTCATCGGTGCTTATAAGTATCTGGCTGAATGTGCCCCGAAGCTGGTCACAAATATGTTTTATGATTGGCTGGTCCTTAATCAGCAGCATACTCTTGTCAATACCCATTCGGCAACTGTCACCGCCCGCCATGATTATCGCGGTCGCTTGTTCCTGTAACGCCCATTTTCCACTCATAAGCTTTATACGGTCGAGGTCAGAATCAAGACCACCTGGTCCCGCGACGGCAATTCTGTCCGCATATTTTTTGACGTTCCGTGCCGAGCTTTTCCACGTCTTCGAATCCCGGCCTTTGACCATGAGAAACAGGCCCGGTTCGACCACTTGACGCAGCGAATTTGATTCGCAAATTGAAACCGCGTCGGGCCCGATTATATCCCGCAGGGAGGCTAATCCTTTTTCCAGGCGTTGTTTCATAACACGCAGCCAGAAAACCCGTTTTGCCCCGGCGGCCAGCAGCCTCGCTGTGTCTTTCTCTGAATTGCTGTCGGTCTCCTCCATAATGTCGAAATCTCCATCCAGCGATGAGCAGACACCACAGCCTTGACCCCCGCGGGGACATTGTCCGTCTTTGGCTCTTATCGTTGTGACCTTTATTCCCGTGATATCCGTTGTTTTGCCGAATTTTTTAATGAGCGCACAGGCCAGTTCTGTTTTGCCGACATTTGCACCGGCCGACCCAATCATCAGCATTCCATCGAGTTTTATCATTTTATTCTTCAACATATTTAACGGCTGAGGCCTTAAAACTTACCCACACTTTCTTGCCATATCCAAGTTTAAGCGATTTCACCGACTCAGAAGTAACGAGGGCTGCGATTTCTACGCCGATATTAACTATGACCTCGACTCCAACCCCGGCCGGAACAATATCCGCAATCGTTCCCTCGAAGTTATTACGGGCGCTCGTTGAGCTGGCAGTCTTGGAAATTGTAACATCCTCGCTTCGAACACAAACAAAGCCCGAACCCCCGGGACTGTCGGAAAGAACAGAAAAGCTAAGGCTGCCGGAAGTAAACCGCCTTGTGTTTGTTCCAGGCGCGTGTGGCTCTTGCAGCCGGCCTTTAAAAAAGTTCTTGATGCCGACAAACCGTGCGACAAAGTCAGATTTTGGATGCTGAAAAATCTGCTCCACGGTTCCTACCTGTGCGATGGTCCCGGCTTCCATAACCGCTACGTGTGTAGCCAAAGAGACCGCTTCTGTGTAATCGTGTGTTACATGTACTATTTGCAACTGGTCTTTGGAGTTAATCTTACGCAGAAGAGCGCGCATCTGCGATCGGGATTTTGTATCCAAAGACGATAAAGGCTCGTCCAGCAGCAGGCATCGAGGCTCACTGGCAACCGCCCGTGCCAAAGATAC
>JBARPZ010000328.1:0-9464 GCA_049643445.1 Sedimentisphaerales bacterium | reverse complement strand
GGAAGGAAGCGCCGGGACCGGATTTGACTATTCCGGTCCCGGCGTTCAAAATATCCGTTTCATCCTTTCTTACCAAAAGTACACAGCGACTTTAATAGAGTGAAAGAAAAGCTGATGAAGAACAAGGAGCAGGTTAGCGATTTTACCAAAACCAGGATGAGGGATGCCTCCTCTGATTGCCTGATGACCTCACTGCGAATTCAGCTTCAAGCACAAGATGTTATGAGCCAAAACATGGTTACGACTTCCTCTGATGAAACTGTACTCTCAGCCGCCAGGACCATGTGTGAGAATAACATTTCCTGCATCGTGGTTGTAGACAATGGGAGCGTGGCAGGTATCCTTACCGAGACAGACTTGCTGAAAAGGATTGCGGCAAACCAGAAGGATTACAGCAAGATAACGATAGCGGAGACAATGTCATGTCCGGTGGAGACAATACCGGCTAACCTGCCTGTCCTTGAGGCTGTCAGAATTATGGAGGACAAGCACATCAAGCGGCTGCCCGTTCTTCAGAAGAAGCGGCTGGTTGGTATCATAACACAAACCGACCTGACTCGACTTCTGGCATCGTCAGCGATGTGGAAAAATGTCGTTGAGATAATGAGTCCGGATGTGGCGGCAATACTGTGCAAGGCGAGTGTGGCAGAGGCAGCGGAAGTTATGACCTCCCGCCATATATCATGTATCGTGATCTTGGAAGAGGATGAGGTGGTGGGCGTTCTCACGGAAAGAGACCTGCTCAAACGAGTTGTTGGCCAGGAAAAGAACCCCGCTGATGTCAAGCTTGAGGAAGTGATGTCTTCTCCAGTGATATGTGTACCTCCCGATTGCCCGGTTTTCACGGCCGGCAGGATTATGGAGAATATAGATATCCGCAGGCTGGTTGTAACCGAGGACAAACATCTGTGCGGGATAGTAACCCAAACAGATATTTTCAGGGCGGTAAGACATAAGTTGGAGTTGGATGTTGTTGAGCTGGACCGATTGCATCACAGGCTGAAGACTGAACATTCTTTTACCGGGATTGTGGGTCGTGATGCTAAGATGATGGATCTATTCGAGACCATCAGGGAGGTTGCGCAGACCAATGTGCCTGTGCTGATTCTGGGTGAAAGCGGTACAGGCAAGGAGCTGGTGGCCGAAGCCATTCACAATGAAAGTCCGCTTTCGGATAAACCTTTCGTGCCTGTCAATTGCGGAGCGCTGCCGGAGGGTGTTTTGGAAAGCGAGCTGTTCGGCCATGTTAAAGGGGCCTTTACGGGAGCTATTCGTGACAGAAAGGGGCGTTTTGAGCTGGCAGACGGCGGTACAATCTTTCTGGATGAGATCGGGGAAATTCCACCTGCGATGCAGGTGAAGCTGCTTCGGGTTTTGCAGAAGGGCACTGTCCAGCGTATGAAAGGACAGAAGAAGGTAAAAAGTTTTCAACTTGCTTCCCGGGAGTTGACTTTTCAACGCGTAGGAGGCGAAAAATCCATAAATGTTAATGTACGCGTTATTGGTGCAACGAATAAAAATCTCGCTGAAGAAGTTGCTGCAGGAAGATTTCGTGAAGACCTTTATTACAGGTTATGCGTGGTTCCGATTTATCTGCCGCCGTTGCGTGAGCGTCGAAACGATATCTCCCTGCTCGCCGAGCACCTGCTGAAAAAAGGTTTGACAGAAATGGGACGCCAGGATGTTGTCCTGTCATCGGAAGCTATCGATATTATGACGGATTACGACTGGCCCGGTAATGTTAGAGAGCTTGAGAACGCCCTTCAATATGCGATTGTGAAGTGCAGAAACAATATACTGCGGCCTGAGCATCTGCCCCCAAATATTTATAAGGCGGATACGCCGACAGGGCCTTGCCCAAAAAAAGAGAAAACAAAGCGAAAACACAAGCTTGATATAGAGACGGTGTGGCAGACACTGGCAGAGACCGGGGGCAATAAAATCGAGGCGGCACACAGGCTTGGGGTCTCACGGGCGACACTTTATCGGTTCATCGAGGAATGCGAAAAAACGGGCAAAATCAAGGCTGTATAATGTGTGATTTCAGCCCTGGAAGTGTCCCGGACAAAACGAAGTGTCTCATTTAGAGTAAATGAGGCACTTTAGCCTTTGGCCCGCCGTTAACATTTCTATAAAACTCTAACAGGCAAGAGCTTACAACAGGCCGCGCCCAAAGCCCCATAACCACAGGCAGCCGGTTCACTTAATGTCTCGTTAACAACTTTCAAGTGAGACACTCCAATTACATCCCCTAAAAGTTTTACCCGCGTAACTACTTGTTATATACGAACTTATGACTATTCCGTTGTCCCACTTAATGATTTGGCACACCCATTGCTCTATATACTAATGAACTTAGAAGTAAGAAATAAAAAGGGGGTAAATGATGATAGCTTTATATTACGAGATGTTGTTTTCAGACACCGTTGGTAAAAAACGTTTGTTTGTTCTTGCAATACTCTGCTACATCAGCCTGTGCTAAGTATTTAACGTGTGCCAAATAAGCAGCACGTCAGGAGAGAAGAAAATGGATAATCGAAATAACGAATACATTTCAGAAGCCTTAAAAATAGCCGATGACTTGATGGAGCTTGCCAACGATGAAGCCGGACTTGCAGATGAGAGCGGCTTCGGTATACTCCTTGGAGTGATGCGGGATTGTGCCTACAAGATTCGGCGCCATGCAGAAAAAGAAGGACGCAAAGCAAAGGTTGCCTGGGTATCTGCAAAAGCTATTATGGTGATTTTCGCATTAGGGGCATTGTCAATATTGCTCGCTTCGCCGGCTAGCGCGACTATCATCCTTTCAACCGATGCTGGAGAGATACTCGGTGGGCTGGCCTTCGACAAAGGTGACCTGGCCGAGTACGATGCGCAAACCGACACCGCAACATTGTACTTCGACGAAAATTTGTTTGGTGGTATTACAGATATTGACGCGGCACACGTGCTTGCCAACGGCAATATTATTATCTCAACTTTGCTAAACGCAACACTTGGTGGGCTGAACTTCACACCAGATGACCTTATCGAGTACAACCCGACAACCGATGTTGCAAAATTGTTCTTCGACGGAGACTTGTTTACCAGTGGAACTGAGAACATCGATGCGGTACACATCCTTGACAGCGGTAACATAGTCTTATCACCCAGTAGCGACGCGGAGCTTGGCGGGCTGAATTTCGGATATGGCGACCTTGTTGAGTATAACCCGACAACCGACGTAGCCACAATGTTCTTCGACGGAAGCTTGTTCGACGGCTCTGAAAACATCGATGCGGCGTACATCCTTGACAATGGCAATATTATTCTTTCAACCGAGGGTGCTGCGACGCTTGGCGGACTGACTTTCGCAAATGGCGACCTTGCCGAGTACAATCCGACAACGGATGTCGCGACTTTATACTTCGCTGAAAGTCTCTTCTCCACCAACGCCAACGTCGATGCCGTTTACGTTACGACAGTGCCTGAGCCGGCAACGATAGCTCTGTTAGGTCTCGGCTGCCTGGTATTGGTTGGCCGCAAACGCAGGTAGTCAGGTCCTGAAACAGGCCGGCGCTGCGGCGTGGTTGCCGTCAAGTCCTGGAAATCAACTCTTTTGCATTTCAATCTTTCTTTACATAAAGTGTCTGGCTGGGGAATGCAAACTCGATTTTCTCGGCTTCAAATCGCTTCATAATCTCGATATTGACGCGCTCGTTGACTTCCTGATAAAGCCAATAGTCGGGGGGCTTGACCCAGTAACTCATGTAAATATTCAGCGACCAATCGTTGAAGTCGCTGAAATAGACCCTGGGCGGCCTTTCGGGATCGGTATTTACTTCCGGCACATTGGATAAAACCTCTTTTATCATCTGGACCGCCCGCTCAGCCCCGCGCTGGCCTGAGCCATAAGTTATGGTGATGTTAGATGTCCTGCGAATATAGGGGCGTCTTCCCACGTTTTCCACAGCGGAGTTTACAATTACACTGTTTGGTACGGTTACGAGATGTCCCTGGAGCGTGCGGATTTTTGTGCTTCTGAATCCGACTTGCTCAACAGGGCCAAGATGCTCACCTATCTTTACAAGCTCATCAATTTGAAAAGGCCTGTCTGCAAAAATCGCGATCGAGCCGAAGAAATTGGCTATCGTGTCCTTGGCCGCCAGGGCTATGGCAATACCGCCGACTCCCGCACTTACAAGGATTGCCCTTATCTCGGCATCCAAAATCCCATCGGCAATCCACAGCACGGCTATAATGGTGATAGTTGCGCGGAGTGATTTTCTTATCACAGGTACCAGCATATCATCCATCTTCGTCTGAGTCTTACCTGTCCATCGCTGAAGATAATGTTCGATGATATCGACCAGCCGATACAACGCATAAGCTAATGCTATGGCGGCAACGGCCTGGGCGATTTTTGTCCAGCCTTTTTCGATGGTGGAACTGATACCTTCGACAACAGGCACGGCCATCTTGTCTTCGAAAACCAGGCAAAGCTTGCATAGATATAGGCCCAGTGCAAAAAATGCCACCGAAATCGGTTTGGTCAGGCATCTTAAAAATAGTGTCAGGGCCGTTAGACCGCGTTCTTTATCTCTGCGCCCGGCATAGTTGTTGATAGCAAACTGGACAATTCGTCCCACCGCCATTGCCACAAGCACCACCAGCAAAAGGATCAGAAATCGCCAAACCTCATTGCCCATGATTCTGTAGCCGATAGTTGCCCGCCACCAACCGCCTGAAGCTATTATCGTTTGTGCTGAAACCATCATATCTTACCTCCCTGATTGTTTTTGTGCCTTTTTATATAGTATCGGCTGTAGGCTTTGCACAAAAACAACGATTTTTGATGTGATTTTGCTTTACTTCAACGAAAGCAATGCGAAAATACTTTTTCGTTATCGTTGAAACTCGGCAGGATTTTGCAGGTCGGCCTTGGTGGATATGATGAAACGCGGAACGTTGAATTTTGTTGTTGATTTGGTCAGCTTTATCAACCTGGTATTTCTGGCTTTAACGGGCTTCATTATGAGATACATTCTGCCTCCCGGCACCGGGGGACGCGGTCGTGTGCTGCACGGTGGCCGCAGTGGAGAGCAGATAAAAGAGCTGTGGTCAATGACCCGACACGAGTGGGGAGATATCCATTTCTATTTTGCCCTTGTCTTTATAGTCCTGATGGTCGTGCATATCATTGTGCACTGGAGCTGGATAAAAAATTATCTCAAATCGCTCTTAGGTATCCGGCGAAAAACAGCCGGCGGCTGACGAAGAAATTTGTCGGTTGAAATGGCGATTCTGCAGATTGCGCAGTTTAACATGGCTAAAAACTGAAATTGTGCTGATTTGGGGGAAATTCCGTTTTTTTGATTTTTTCAGAGAATGCCTTTGCCTATTTTTTGCAGATTACCCAGCTTAATGGTTTTTGGATAAAAACCATCGACTTTTTAGTAATATGGGTAATATATTCGGATTGTTTGGATTGATGGGGGTGAAAAAAGGGTCAGATAATTGCAGAAAATTGCAGAAATTCGTAAAAATGTTCAAAAACTTTCATTTATTGTCTTAAATTTGCAAAAAAATTCCCCATTTCTATTTTAACATTTTGTTAAGTTAGAGGGTATGGGGGATTTTATAGCAGGCGGAGTTCACCGGGCAATCCAGGATTTGTCGTAAGATTTTGTTGACGGTGAGGTCGTAGGACGTATAATTGCACAGGTTTGAATGGTTTTGCAATTAGGAGGAGTTGTGAAGAAAAACGCGATTCTATTGCCTCAGTTCCGCAAAATTTCACGAAAAGGTAGTGGTGCGCACAGTGTGCACCGTGTGAAATATTAACTATTTTTGAAAGGGTAGAACAATGAAAACTACAAAATCGAAGATCCGCTGTGGCGGAATGTCAGCAATTGTGGTTCTGTCATTGGGCCTGATGGTTAGTTTCACTCAGGTTGGCCAGGCAGCACCTATGGGCACGGCCTGGACCTACCAAGGGCGACTGATAGACGCGAACGGTCCGGCGGACGGGCCCTATGACTTACAATTCGCCCTCTTCACAGACCCGAACCTTAGCGGTTCTCAGATAGGACCCACGGTTGAGGTAAACGACATCGATATCATTGACGGCTACTTTACGGTGGAATTGGATTTCGGAAGCAAAGTGTTCAATGGCGATGCCCGCTGGCTCCAAATCGGAGTTCGGCCCGGCGGCAGCGAATCTGCCTTTAATATTCTAAGTCCACGACAGGAAGTAACACCTACTCCTTATGCCATTTACGCCGAGAACGCTGGAACTGATAGCGACTGGATGGTGTCCGGAAATAATATGTATACAATCCCCTCCGGCAATGTCGGAATTGGAACAACAACACCGACGCATAAATTGGAGGTCAAAGCACCCACCAACCAGGCTTTAAGCTTATCCACCGAAAGCACAAACAGCCATGTAGATATTCAGGGAACACCAACAGGAAGCGGCAGTATGAGGTTCAACGTGTTTGGTGGAGCAAATGCGATTACGTTTAATGTAAACAGCAATGAAAAGGTCCGAATGAATTCAAACGGAGATGTCGGTATCGGCACGGCAAGTCCGGGTGCAAGGTTGGAAGTGAATGGTCAGGTCAAAATAACCGGCGGCTCGCCCGGAGCAGATAAGGTGCTGACATCGGATGCCGGCGGCCTTGCAACCTGGCAAATTCTATCCGTCGGAAGCGTACCCTGGACGAACCTCACGGGGGTACCGGCTGATTTTGCAGATAATATTGATAACGTAGGATTAACAGCAGAAAGCGATCCGACAGTTTTGGCAAGCGTCAAGGATGGAGTTTCATGGGGTGAAGTCTCTGGCATACCTGCGGGGTTTGCCGATGGCGTTGATGATGTTGCTAACAGTATGCCATGGACGAACCTGACGGGGATACCGGCTGATTTTGCAGATAATATTGATAACGTAGGATTAACAGTTGAAAGCGATCCGACAGTGGCCGCCAGCGTCAAGGACGGTGTCTCATGGGGTGAAGTCTCTGGCATACCTGCGGGTTTTGCCGACGGCGTTGATGATGGCGGGGATTCAGACTGGCAGGTTTCCGGGAGTGATATGTATTCAATCCCATCCGGCAAGGTTGGTATCGGAACTACAACTCCAAGAGGGAAGTTAGACGTTAAAGGCGAAGGAAGTAATATTTATCTGGATACGGGGACGGCACAGATATATATCGGCGACAAAAGTGGTTTTGGTGATGACACCCTTTTCACAGTGGACGATGATTACGGCAAATTCACCTTTGAAAACGGCGATGTCGGTATCGGAACAACCACGCCAACGACCAAGCTTGACGTCACAGGCAGCATTAACACCACCGCTTCATACGAGATTGGCGGTCAAAACGGGCTTTCCGTTTCCGGCACAGACAGCCTATCAATTGGTCCCGGGGCCGGAGCCAATAACACAGGCAGTCACAACACATTCTCAGGATATAGTGCAGGCTACTTCAACACGACAGGCTATGCCAACACATTCTCAGGATTGAAGGCAGGCTACTCCAACACGACAGGCAATTACAACACATTCTTAGGAAACTGGGCGGGCTACTCCAACACGGAAGGCGGTGCCAACACATTCACAGGATATCTGGCAGGCTACAATAACACGACAGGCTGTTGCAACACATTCTCAGGATTGAAGGCAGGCTACTCCAACACGGAAGGCACTGGCAACACATTCTCAGGACATCAGGCAGGCCTCTCCAACACGGAAGGCACTGGCAACACATTCTCAGGAGCATCGGCAGGCTACTACAACACGATAGGCACAGGCAATGTTTTTATTGGTAATAATGCAGGATACTATGAAACCGGTTCCGACAAACTATATATAGACAATTCCGGTACATTCAATCCTCTTATTTACGGTGACTTTGCCAGTGATCTTGTAGAGATAAACGGCACGTTGGACGTCAAGGGTCCAATCTGGCAGAGAGGCGGCGTGTTACATGCTGATTATGTTTTTAGGCCGGATTATGAGCTGGAATCTATTGATAAACATTCAGAATTTATGTGGCAAAACAAGCACCTTCCGGCGATTCCAAAAGCGATGACCGATGAGAAGGGCCGGGAAATCGTTGAAGTCGGAGCACACCGCAGGGGAATTGTTGAAGAATTAGAGAAGGCACATATTTATATTGACCAGCTTCACAAACAAAATAAGTTATTGGAGGCAAGATTAGTCAAATTGGAAGCGATGATTACCAATAATCCGTTGAAATAAGAACAGTAATGAGGATTTCGTTAAATTTCACGAGAAGATATCGGTGCGTGCATATTGTGCGTCATGAAATATCAACCATTTTTGAAAGGATAAGAAGATGAGAAGTGCAAAAAAGTTAACAATTTTGGTTTTAGGCTTGGGATTGATGGTCTGGCAGGCCGAGGTTAGCAAGGCGGCGCCGATGGGTACGGCGTTAACCTATCAGGGACGGCTGATGGATGCCAACAATGTGGCGGACGGGCTGTATGACTTTGAATTCAGACTCTACCAGGACCCGAACAGCGGCGGTTTTCAAATAGCACCAACGGCTGTTGTAGACGACCATGATGTAATAGACGGCTACTTTACGGTGGAATTGGATTTCGGTCAGTACGCCTTTAATGGCGATGCACGCTGGCTGGAAATTGCCGTTCGGCCGGGTGACAGTAATGATGTTCATACAATTCTCAGTCCAAGGCAGCAGGTAACCCCCACTCCGTATGCGATACGTGCCCATATCGCCGATAGTTCTGCAGATGGTGTCACGGGCAGCGGAACGACGAACCAACTGGCCAAGTTTACTGCAACCAAAGTCGTGTCAGATTCAGCGATCTATGAAACCGGGGGCAATGTCGGCATCGGGACGACAAGCCCTGAATCAAGGCTGCAAATTGAACAAAGTGCAGGAGCCTGGGGTGAGGGCATACGGCTGAGTTATGGAGACCATACATGGGACATTGTCACTGACTACGAGGGTGAAAGATTAACTTTCGCACCAGACCAGGACAGCACCAAGGGACTGGTAATGCGAAATGGTAACGCGGGATTTGGAACGGCTAATCCTTCAAGCAAGCTGAACATCGCTCAAGATAGTTCGGCTTGGGTTGAGGGGATACGGCTGACTTACGGAGGCTATGACTGGGACATTGTCAGCAGTGGTGAGAGATTGCTTATCGCGCCGAACCAGACCATCACGGAGGGAATAGTAATTACGAACGGCAAGGTTGGGATAGGGACGGGCTCACCGGAGGAGGAACTGCATGTGGAAGGGGATGCTCGCATCAGCGGAGACCTATGGGTGCAGGATGACCTTACGGTGACGGGACAGTATTCGGGCTCGTTCCCCCGGCCCGCTTACGACAGCGGCTGGGTCGGAATTCTCCAAGGTAATACGATTACTCTGAACCACAATCTTGTCAGTATTGGCTATGACGAGGTGGATAACTACGTTGTGGAT
>JBARPZ010000327.1:0-3251 GCA_049643445.1 Sedimentisphaerales bacterium | reverse complement strand
ATCGACCGTCCATTCCAGGGAAAAACAAAGTATACACTCGCCTACTTCTCTACCTCAGGGATCGAAGACAAGACCAATCTGGACCCGCGATTCAATGTCCGCCCGGCTCTGGCCATGCCGGGCGAATACCTGGTCCTAAGCTCCACCGATGGTTTGGCCCGAGACCTAATTGATTCCCTGAACCAGGAGACCGAACAGACTCCCAAACCATTGGCCGGAACCCACAGCCTGGTTGAACTCGAAGGAGGCCAGTTGTCCTCGATACTTGAAGCAAACCGCAAGACGTTGATCCAGGGGAACATGGTCGATAAAGGCAGCACACAGGAACAGGCCGAAGCTAATATCGATTTGTTCATAAGCCTGGCGAAGTTTCTGGACCGCTTCAAGTTAAGAATTGGCACGCATGATGGTCTGACTAAGGCGGATTTGGAAATAAAGCTCAACTTTCAATAACCGGGGATATGCGCCAACGTCAGCCACGGGTCTGGACACCGTGGCACGTTGCCTGGAAATACCCAAAGGAATCTCTAATGGTTGCACAGATTGACAAAAGGCCGGCCCATGACCAATTAAAGCAGGTCCACCCGGCAGTTATTGAAAAGCTGACTGATCCCGCCTGGGCCTGGGCTGCATACAAACCGGACGCTCAGCGGCCGTGGACTCTTGCTCAAGCCGGGCACCTGTACCGACGCGCGGCTTTCGGGGCTACATGGGACCAATTACAGCAGACGCTCTCTGACGGGCCTCGACGAACCATCGACAAACTATTGCGGCCGAAAGCCGACATAGCAGTGTTTAACCGCACATACGACGAGTATGAAACTGGCTCGGTCGACAGCCTGAGGGCGTGGTGGCTGCGAAGGATGATTCTAACCCCGCATCCTCTACTGGAGAAGATGACGTTGTTCTGGCACAGCCATTTCGCAACTGATAGTGCTAAGGTCAAAAACGCCCGGTTGATGCAACAACACATTCAACTTCTGCGCAGTCAAGCCCTGAACTCATTCCAGGCACTGCTGAAAGGCATTTCGCATGACCCCGCAATGTTAATCTCGCTCGGGGCTGAGGCCAATCGCAGAGCGCGTCCGAATGATAACTTCGCCCGGACGCTCATGGAAACTTTCACCCTGGGCCCCGGCAATTTCACGGAAAAGGATGTTCAGGAAGCCGCCAGGTCCTTTACCGGTTGGTTTGTGATGATGAGCCGGCTTCGTTATATACCTCGCGAACACGATGGTAATATTAAGCAGATACTCGGTCAAAAAGGTAACTTCACAGGCGACGATGTCATTCGGATAGTGCTTGAGCAGCGTGCTACTGCGCAGACGCTGGTGCACAAGCTGTACCGCTGGCTGATTTGCGAGACTGAAGGACCCGACGCCAAACTCATTGCCCCGCTGGCTAAATCATTCGCAAAAGACTACAATATACTAAAACTCGCCGAGAAGATGCTCCGGTCCAACCTGTTCTTCTCCACGGCAGCATATCGCCGGCGGATTAAATCCCCGGTTGAGTTCGCCATGAGCATCGTAAAAGGGCTGGAAGGAGTAATCTCTACAACACAGCTTGCGCAGGACCTGACCGACCTCGGTCAGAATCTATACTATCCGCCCACGGTGAAAGGCTGGACCGGCGGACGGCACTGGATAAATAGCGCTACAATGGTAGGACGCCATAATCTGGCCCTGGCATTACTGCAAGGTTCCGGGCCCTATGGCGATAAACTCAACCCGTGGACCATTGCCAAAAAGCATGGGTGTTCGACACCCCAATCCTCTGCCCGTTTTCTGCTTGACCTGTTCCTGCAAGGTGACCTGGAATCCAATGTTCGTGACACCCTGCCGAAAATAGCAAAAGCGTCTGTCGGTGGTGGTGATTCGGCAGAACCAGTACGTCGTTTTGCACATGCGATAATCACATTACCTGAGTTTCAATTGGCTTAGATTTGGGAGAAAACACTATGTCCCATACAAGACGCGATTTTTTGAAGGCCACTTTGGGGGCCTCGACGCTGTTATCGTTCGCCTCGGCCGCACCGAACTTCCTGGCTCGTTCAGTAATGGCCGCCTCGTCTCGGCGCAAAGAGCGCGACACAGTACTTGTGGTCGTCCAGCTCACCGGCGGAAACGACGGTCTAAATACTGTGGTTCCGTACGACGATGATGAGTACGGCCGAAACCGCTCTACCCTGCGTCTGCCGACTAAAAAGTTGCACAAAATCGGCTCGGCTATGGGCTTCCATCCACGGATGGGAGCGTTTGCGCGGTTGTATAAGGAAGGATATCTGAGTATCATTCAAGGCGTGGGCAACCCGAATCCAGACCGCTCTCATGAAAATGCGATGCGGATATGGCATACCGCCGACCCCGACCGGCTAAATCGCCAAACCGGCTGGCTGGGCCGGGCTGCCGACAGCGTATGGAATCCAAACACAACAAACGCACCTGCCGTATTTGTTGGGCCAATCGCCCAGCCGTTTGCCTTGAACGCCGAGAACGTAGTGGTCCCTTCCATCCGTTCACTTGGCGACCTCACGACCAGCCAAATACCCGGCTCTCCGAAGGGCCATTCTCAAGGCAAACGCACATCTGAGCTTCCCCGTAAAGATAAAGGAAATCCTCTGTTGGGTTTCCTGCAGCACTGCACACAGAACACCTATGCTAACAGTCGGCGAATCGAAGCAGTAACCAGGGCGTCAGCCAACACGGCCGAATACCCATCGTTCCAGCTTGCCGCCGGCTTCCGTACAGTCGCCCAGCTTATCCGCGCCGACGTCGGTATCCGAATCTTCTTCATTGAATTCGGTGGTGGCGGGATAGGCGGCTTTGATAACCATGCCAATCAACTGGGTAACCATTGCGCCTTATTGCATCAGTTGTCCGAATCGGTTGCAGCCTTTGTCCACGATTTGAAACGTGACAAGCTGCTGGATAGGGTCCTGCTCATGACGTTCTCGGAGTTCGGCCGAACAGTCAAGGAAAATGGCCGGCGCGGCACCGGGCACGGCGCCGCTGCCCCCGTGTTCTTAGCAGGAGGCAAACTAAAAGGCGGCCTCATAGGCCCACGCCCCAGCCTCACTGATTTGGATAACGGGGCCCCGAAATTCCACACCGACTTCCGACGTGTCTACGCCACCGTGTTGGACAGATGGCTTGGCTTTGAAAGCCGAACCGTACTCGACAAACAGTTCCAACCGCTCGATGTCCTCAATGTCTAACTTGTCCGAGGCTTCGTCTTACTATAGGTGGATG
>JBARPZ010000326.1:0-16270 GCA_049643445.1 Sedimentisphaerales bacterium | reverse complement strand
GTCCCGTGGTTCTTGTGAAGATATCGGCGATATTCGAGGGTCTTTTGCTGACGCCTCTGCAGGCGCTTTTAGTTGCGATTGGACTTTTTATAGTAATGCCGAAAATGCTGAGCGCCGAGGCAGCCGGTGTGCTTAAGCCGAGCCGGATATTTGCCGTCGGATTGATAATCGCCTTTTTGGTGTTCGGCTATTTCTGCATCGTCCAGATGCCCTCGGTGCTGTTCGGCAAGTAAGGCCGGCATCAGGCCAGTTCGGCAAAGAGGGTCAGGGGAGAAGTTTTGGTGATTTTTACTTTTACGAATTGACCAGCGAGGGACTCAGGGCCGTTGAAAACGACTATATAGTCCGCTGCTGTCCGGCCGATAAGCTGGGGATTGCCATCACTTTGTGCGGAATCCAAGTGCGGCTTTTTGCTCAAACCCTCGACGAGGACTGCTACCTCTTTGCCCAAAAAGTCGGCGCTTAGCTGGTCACTTATCCTTTCCTGGACGGCAAGCAATTCGATATTTCGGCTCTTTTTTACTTCAAGAGGAATATCATCGGCTAATCTTTTATCAGCAGTCGTATCCGGGCGGGGCGAGTATTTGAAAATGAAACAATTCTTGTATCGTGCCTTTTTGACAAGGTCGACAGTCGCCTCGAAATCGGCATCCGTTTCTCCGGGGAAGCCAACGATAAAATCGCCCGCAATCGCTATGTCCGGTACGATGTCTCTGGCTTTAGCCAGCATTTCCAGGTAGCGGGCCGCTGTGTAATGGCGATTCATAGCGCGGAGGATTTTGTCAGAGCCGCTCTGTGCGGGTATGTGCAGGTAGTTGCAGACCTTCGGCAAATCCGCCATGGCCTGCAAAATCTCGTCGAAGAACTCCTCCGATGGGTAACTGGTGACGAATCTTATCCATTCAATTCCTTCGATGTCACTTGCCATCCGGAGCAAATCAGCGAGGCAATATGTTTTATCGCCGTTTTGGTATTTATATGAATTTATTCGTTGGCCGAGCAGTGTGACCTGTTTTACACCTGTGTCGGCGAGTTTTCTGATTTGGTCAATAATTGCTTCGGGCGGGCGAGAGACTTCGGGGCCGCGTACATAAGGGACAATACAATAGGTGCAAAAATTATCACAGCCCCGCATCGCCCGAACAAAGGCCTGAGCGGGTATGTATCTATCCCCGATACCATAGGAAGATTCGAAATCTTCGAGCGCACGTGCTTCGTTTTCTGTTGTCTTGCGACGGATTTTTCCCGTTATCGCTATGGTTTCTTTCCTTTGCCGCAGTGTTTCTGTTAGCAGTTTCGTTATCTGTGGTATCTGTGCGGGTCCGCATACTATATCGACGGCTTTGTGTTCGAGCAGTTTGGCACCAAGCCGCTGTGCCATACAGCCGATTACGCCGACTACCAGATCAGGTCGGCTTTCTTTGATGTGCTGCAGATGGCCAAGGTGTGAGATGACGCGATGTTCGGCATGCTCACGGACCGAACATGTGTTTATTAAAACAGCATCAGCTTCCTCGACACTGTCGACAAGAGCAAATCCCGCGTCTTTAAGAGCAGAAGACACTAACGCGGTATCAAGCTTATTCATTTGACATCCAAAACTGCGGATGCACACATTTTTCATAGTCTTGCGGTTAATGTTTATCCTTCTTTGCGGCGACAAGTTTTTCAGAAATCCATAATATTAGTATACCCGGGACAAAAGCGAAGCTAAGAAAACGATAAAACAGCGTAATTAATCCAATGATTCTGCCCAATGTACCACTGCCGACAATCCCCTGATCGAAAATAACCGAATATTTCACAATCATAAGGCAGACCAGATACACTAGTAGCATTCTAACACATATGGCAGGTCTTCTGTGTTTTTTGAGCCATGCCCTTATTTTTCTGATTTCCATAATGGTTTCCATTCACAAGCGGTCTTCACTGCAAGCATTATCGCGTCGGCCACTGCAGGACCGAGCAAATAACGCCGTTCCTTACCTTTTGATACACTCACACCCATCATTTCGATAGACCTTAACAACTCTGTCAGAAGCTTCTGGTCTTTCGTCCATCTTGCTCCGGCTACCGAGAAACCTGTAGCCGTTCCTCCCAAGCCCATTATGACAGGCCCCGTATCACAATCCATTCTAAACAAATCGCCTTTTGGATACTCTTTAAACGCTGCAAATCCTGCAAAACGACGGAGCATATTCTTCTTAAACCTCTCGAACTGGATCTTTGCATAGTCCCTATCGACTAATGGAAGAAAGAAACTGTTCCATGCGATATTTGCTCCTCGACAAGTCTGTAAAGGTTGACCCGTCTCACTTTCAATTTGAAAAACAATAAGTCCGTATGGCTGCCACTCTATTTTTTTTGATTGCTGTACCCATTCATCAACAAGGTCGTGATAATTCGTGCCCAGTGTCATATCAGCAACTCGCAGTGATGCCGCGGCTACTGTATTGTCGGGTGGATATGTTTCATATGGATACGTCTCGATGTGTCTATGGGGATATTTTGCCATTCTCCTTGCAATTGCGGCGCTTAGCTTTGTATGCAACTGCTCGAATCTGCCGTCGTTATTAAGCAATGCGTAACAGCCTAACATTAAATTAAGGTGGCCATAGTATCCGAGGTGACCTCTGTCACCTTGCAAGACTTTCTCATCAAGAGGATTCTCACTCCAGGCCACTTTATCGAACTCTGTTATTTTCTCATCCAGACAGAATTCTATCCATGTACCTATAATCCGACTCGATTCCTGTGCCGTATTTGGCTCTAACATTGCAATATTTGTCAAAGCGTAAGTCGCCATTGCATACGTACCCATTGTCCATTCGGCTGTGTATTGTACATCTTCGGTACCGAATAAATCCGCCGATGAAGGGTAACTTGAAAGATACCTCACCATGAAATTCCTGCGATGAATCACATCTCGGCTTGCTCGGTCTTCCAAAAGTCCTTTGCCGGGATATCCCAGAAAAAACAGCAGAGACGCATAACCGATAAGAACAGCTGATACATAGGTCAAAAGTTTAATATATATTTGTCTCACGTTTTTCATTATCACTGATGCACTACATCTTTTGTAACAGAGTCCAACTTTTTATTCTTGTCTGCTGACTTTGGCAATATTGCCGGCCTGTCGTCCTAATCAACAACTTCCACGCTATTTTGTCCGGGCCCATTTTTGCAAGCGCCTCTATGGTAAAAGTGACCAGCAGCCTTAGCACCGATAATTCCCACCAATGCGGTATCCAGCTTATTCATTTGACACCCATAGGTTTGGAAGTGCACAGTTCCAGCGCTCATAAGTAGATAATTATACGGAATCTGTAGTGTAAAATCAATGCGTCTGGATGTTAGGCAGTGAGCAATTAAGTTTTCGCTGGAGGTCTTTTAGGCGGTTTGTTTCATCGAATCCCATCATGATAATCGGGAATGCGGTTTTGTTATGGAACAACGGCTTGTCCATATCCACCCATTTACGACAAAACTCGCCATCGGGAGTTCCCGGAATCGGCGAGAAATCCGCTAACATTCCGCGGATACCCAGGCTGTTGGCAAATCGCATCGAATCTTCAAGCTGCTGAATATCGGTCCGAGGATGGCCGAGGATTTGATATGCGGTGATGTTTTGGGGGGCAGCTCCGGCAGCGATAAGATATTTAACGGCTTTTGCAAGTTCATCTGAAGACACTTTCGAGCCGGTTTGCCGCTGCCACTGTTGCGAGGCGGATTCAAATCCGAGATAGAAAGTCTTAAAGCCGGCCCGCACCATCAGGTCAGCCAACTCTTTTGTAATAAAGCGGGCGTTGAGGGCGTTGGGGCTGTGAAAGTTTACTTTTATGTTTCGTTTTAAGAGCTCATTCAGAAACGGGACCAGGACTTTTTCAGGTTCGAACAGTAAAGCATCATCGTAAAATGCAATATTCTCAGCACCAAGCTGACATAATAATTCCAGCTCAGCTAAAGAGTTTTCCAGCGGCCGCGTTTTAAATTTGCCGTAAACATTCGGTACAGAGCAGTAAGTGCAATTAAAGGGACAGCCATCAGTCAGTTTTAGAACACCTACATTTAGCTTCTCGCAGCCTTCCCAAAAGGGCGGCTGGTTCAAGTCAGGCTTAAATCCCAAATATTTCCAAAGCGGCTCGAGGTTTGTTCCCTGTACGAGTAAATCCGCTCCCAATCCTTGTGCGTGGGCGGTGCAGAGTGTGACATAATTTCCGCCTAATATGATTTTCGTGCCAGGCCAGGCATTGCGTATATCCTCTATCACCTCCTGCACACCGGGATACCAATAGGTCATCATCGTTTGAATAAGAACAAAATCAGACCGTTGCCCGGCCGCCAGGAAATCTCTGAATATCTCTCGCGGCAGACCAAATCTCCTGAAGTACCGGGGAATGTGTTCGAGGCAGGGGGGATTCGGCACCTTTTCGAAATAGAAGTGCCCCCGCCCCCACCGGTCGGATTCAAGATTCCTTTGTTTTGCTGCGAAGGAATGCAGGCGGTCGAGATAATCAAAAAGCTCGACATCAACTTTACCGCGCAGATATCCTGCGACGCTGAGCAGACCATAGGGTTTAAGCCAAAAATCGTAAGCCGTAAAATCATAAACCGGCGGATTTACAAGCAGGATTCTCATTTGTCTACATTTACGTATAAACCTATTGGTACGCAACACGATAAATGCGTGGTGGTTATTGGTAGTTGCTCCAAGCCATCCCCAAGCTCATCCCGATTTTTCGGGAATCGCTTGAGGTTACCACCCATCAAATTAGATGTTACAGAATACTATTAGCCGGTAGAAATTCTATAAGCCGGCTTATGGGGCTTCTTCAAAACTGCGTTTCTTTTCTATCCAGCTTTCAGCAGAGCTACCTCCCACAATCAGTCGGTGTCTTTGAGTTCATTGCGAAGTCGCTGCAGTTCAGCCTTTAGCTTTTTGACGGTGCCGGCGTATGCCGGGTCGTTAAAGACGTTTTTCATTTCACGCGGGTCCTTCTTGAGGTCGTACAACTCCCACTCGTCGATGTCGTTGTAAAAATGTATCAGTTTGTAACGCTGGGTTCGCACGCCGTAGTGTCTTTTTACGCTGTGGACAGCGGGGTACTCGTAGTAGTGGTAATACATCGATTTTCGCCAGTCCTTTGGGGTCTTGCCCAACAGCAAACGGCAGATAGAGCGGCCCTGCATATCTTCGGGCTTGGCAACGGCGGCCATATCCAGAAATGTCGGGCCAAAATCCAGGTTCAGGACGATGTCCTCATTGACCGAGCCGGGCTTGATCTTTTCCGGGCATCGCACAAGCAAAGGCATCCTCAACGATTCTTCGTACATGAAGCGCTTGTCGAACCAGCCGTGGTCGCCGAGGTAGAAGCCCTGGTCGGAGGTGTAGAAGACGACTGTATCTTCAGTTAGGCCCGACTCGTCAAGATAGTCCAGAAGCCTGCCCACATTATCATCAACCGAGGCGATGCAGCGCAGGTAGTCTTTGATATACCTTTGATATTTCCAGCGGACAAGGTCTTTGCCCTGAAGGTTTGCCTTCTCGAAGGCCTCGTTCTTTGGTTCGTATGCAGCATCCCAGAGCTTTTTCTGCTCGGGCGTCAGGTTCCTTGGAGGCACTAATTTCAGGTCTCTTTTGTTCATCGTCTTTTCGATGCTCATGTCCTGCTCTTTGGCTGCTCTTCCGCGGTTGGAGTAGTCATCGAAGAGGTTGTCCGGCTCCGGGAGGGTAACATCGTCGTACATATTCAGGTATTTGGGACCCGGCTCCCACGCGCGATGCGGCGCCTTGTGGTGATACATAAGGCAGAACGGCTTGTCGGCCTTACGCTCCTTGAGCCATTTGAGACAATGGTCGGTGATAATATCCGTCGTGTAGCCGGTATAATTCTTTCGCTGTCCCATTTCCTTCATAGCCGGGTTGTAGTATGTACCCTGGCCGGGAAGGACATTCCAGTAATCAAAGCCGGTCGGGTCGGTCTTGAGATGCCACTTGCCAATCATGGCGGTCTGGTAACCGGCCTTCTGCAGCAACTTTGGGAAAGTTTGCTGAGTGCCGTCAAACTTTTTTCTGTTATCAATGACGCCGTTAATATGGCTGTATTTGCCGGTGAGGATTACGGCCCTGCAGGGCGCACAAATGCTGTTTGTGCAGAAGCTGTTCTTGAAGAGCATTCCCTCTTTTGCCAGGCGGTCGAGGTTGGGCGTCTTATTTATCTTGCTGCCGTAACAGCTCAGGGCGTGTGAAGCGTGGTCATCGGTCATGATAAAGATAATGTTCGATGGTTTTACCCCCACTATCCGGCCAAAACCGGCAGAACTCGGCAGTATTGATAGCGCCATCCCCGATGCCGCCATTGAACCGAGTGTTTTCAAAAATTCTCTTCTTGATTGCGTTGCCATTTTGCCTCCTTTTTCTAATTTCATAAATACAATTTGCCTATGTAAAAGATTTCTTTTCCCTTTTCGTTTATTTCATGGAATCACGCCTTGCGCCATGCATCAGGGTTGGGAACATTTGGTGCGACCTGTAAACGTGCCTCCCAATCTTTGAGTATTCTTCGGTGTTCGGCCAATGCGGACGCATACTTTGAACCGGTCGCAAGATTTTTAGTTTCGTCGGGATCATCTATCATATCGAAAAGCTGTTCGACGGGGTCGCCGTTGTAAGTGATGTACTTATATCGCTGCGTTCTGACCATTCTTCCCGTGTTGGAACTTACTTCGGTGACAACGGTGTGCCCCCACGATAGCACATTTGCCTCCAGGATTGACCGTAAGCTCCTGCCTCGCATATTCATTGGCGGCTTGATTCCTGCATAGTCGCACAGGGTCGGCATTAAGTCCAGGCCGGAAACAAGATGGAAGGCCTCTGTTTTGTTTTCGGAAATATGTCCCGGCCAGGAGAAGAGCAGAGGCACCCTCGAGGCCTCATCGTAGAGACTGCTCTTTCGCACCATCTGATGATGCCCCATCCCCTCTCCATGGTCGGATGTAAGAGCAATCAACGTATCGTCGATATATCCCCAATCCTCAAGCGTCCGGAGAACCCGTCCAATCTCGGTGTCCAAATGTTCGATATTGCGATAGTAGCTCCACCTGTAATATCGCCAGTGCTCCTGGTCCCACTTGCTTTTGCCCCTGAAAGGGTCGTTGCGGAGTCGTCTATTTTTGATATCCTTCGGTTCGTTATTGTCGAAGTTGAAATTGGCCGGCAGCTCGGGGAGCCGTCCAGCGAGCTGTGGATACCGAAGGCGGCCCGGATTTTCCATGTTCAGGCGCAGCCACTCGCAGATATCGTGTGGCTGCATAAACGAAGCTACTAACAGGAATGGTTTCGACTTTGAGTGGTTTCGCAGAAAGCTTTCGCAGGCGCGTGACATGACCGTATCGCATAGATAGCCGAAGCCTCCGATTCCCGTATGTATTACTTTGAAGCCCGGTATGTCGAGGGTGTAGGTCCGGGGGAGGTGCCATTTGCCGGCGTAGAATGTTTCGTAGTTGGTGTGCTGCGAAAACCATTGCCCCAGGTTCGGGATATCCGAGCGAATCGAACGCCCGTTGATGTGAACTGCGCACTCGCTGCTTGTCCTGCCTGTAAATACCGCGCTCCGCGCCGGGCTGCACAGGGGATTCGGTGTATAAGACTGCGTGAAGCTTATGCCGCTTTTTTTTAGCCTGTCAAGCGCGGGCGTGCGTACGTGCCGACAACCTCCGGCCGCAATCGTATCGATATGCTGCTGGTCTGTAATAATCAAAACAATATTCTTCGGCTTTGGTTGACGGCTTTTCATCGCGGCAAAAACGTTCCCGGTCGAAATGCCGCCGGCCAACACCGCCACCGAGCTGGTGCTTAGCTTTATAAACTCACGCCGGTTTAGGTGCCGTGTCTGTTTCGGTTGTGCCTGTTTATTCATTCGCTTTATTTCCTTACTGAGCGTTTGGTTTTCTTGTACGATTTTCGCAATTGTTCCACTCTTTGCCTTATCATTTTCTCCGCTCGCTCGTCAAGTATATAAGCCTTGTTCATCGAGATAGCCGCCACGAGTCGGTGGTTGTTGTCGAGCCAGTACTCATAAGGAAGAATCCCATCCCCCAATTGGTCAAATCTATGCAGGGACACATTTTTACCTCTCATCTTCATGGGATAAGCACCGTTGTAGGACAACCGCTGGCCCTGTTTCAAAAGACTGAGCCCTTCCAACATATCGAAATTCAGCGAAGGTTCCTTATCGAACTTCAGTCGCTGCACCGCCTCAAACAAACACCAATTGCTGGTCAGTAGTTCACCAACCTGCCGTCTGAACTTGTGTCCCCCTCTCGCCCTAACATTGATAATATTTCTATCGATGACGGCTCTCTCCTCCGTGCCCGGACCGTGCATATTCTGGCGGTTGTGGTCAAGTAAGTCACTTCGCAAATACCATTCGACAGGAGAAGCCAAATGATTGTTCAAGCATTTTATCTCGGCCCCGAGAGTATGAAGCAATCCGTCTGCCTGGACAACTTCCTGGCGAACTTTCAACATGAACGGTTGATTCGCTTTATCGGCAGTTCGTTCGATTCGTAGAAATCCCACATCTTGGTTGCCTGTTTCACAAAATCCGTGGCAGGTCCAGATTCGGTATGTGCTTACCCAGTTCCCATCCGGCCTGAAATCTTCAGATGCGGGTATAAATTCACCAATCGCTGACAATTGTGACAGCAGCGCCGGCGTCAAAGGTGAGCCGACTATCGTTCTTTTCGCACTTTTTTTGGCCATAATATTTGCTTTTCTATTCTTATTCTGAAAATATTTAACTCGCTATTTATAGTTCTTCCCCGCAAGGCTGTCCTTGCAGGAATTGCGCCACTTTGTCAGTGTCGCTTTCATTGATTGTTGAATCTGCGGTTTTTCTGCTGCCAGATCTTTTTTCTCGCCGGGATCTTCTATCAGGTCAAAAAGCATATATGTTTTGCCTTTGTTCTTGCTGTAGATTTTGTAACGGTTGTCCGTGAGCGAGACCTGGCCGCCTGATTCGAAGGCGATAGGGGTGGGGCGTTTTGTCATTTTGCCTTCAATCAAAGGCAGCAGGCTGACTCCGTCAATCGGTTTCGGCAGAGCCTCCATTTTGACCCCAAGGGCTTCCAGAGCAGTAGGGAAATAGTCCGAGGTGCAGCAGGGGATATCGGTTACTTGTCCGCCTTTTACGCGAGCAGGCCATTCGAGCAGGCCCGGAACACGGACTCCGCCTTCGAACAGGCTGCGTTTGCGACCGCGCAGCGAACCAGCCGAGCCGCGGCTGCGGCCCCGCTTTCCGTCTTTTCCTTCTGGTCCGTTATCACTGCAAAACCATAGCATAGTATTGTCTGCTATTTTAAGCTCACGCAGCTCTCTGCGAAGCCGACCCATCTGCTCATCCATTGCAGTAACACATCCATAGTAGTGCTGCTCATCCTCGCTGTACTGCGAGTACATCTTTCGATATTTTGCTCCTGCTATAACGGGCAGGTGAGGTGTGTGAAACCAAACTACAGTTAGGAACGGCTTTTTTTGTTTTGCAGCATTGCGGACAAAGGGAATAACACGGTCCATAATGACTCGACTGTCATCGCCAGCCAGATTCTCAGTTGCCTTTATTCGGTCTTGGGTCCAATAGTAGGTTCCGTAATGCTCGTTTGTCTGGGGCTTTTTCATAGGGTCCCACGTAGGGACTTTAGCTTCTGTGGAAAAGCATATATCGAATCCATTCTCCCACGGCGGCGAGTAGTGTTTTGCACCCGTTGGTCCGCCGCGATTGGAATCCTTTTCTGTTTTGGTGAGTGTCCCCAGGTGCCATTTTCCGAAATGACCGGTCGTGTAACCCTGTGTCTTAAGGACTTCGGCTAGCGTGATCTCCTCTTTGGGCATGTGTCCCACATTTGCAAAGGTGATTCCGTAGCGGTACGGGTGACGGCCCGTGAGACAGCTACCTCGGGTCGGCGAGCAAACCGGTGCAGCCGAGTAGAAACGTGTGAATCGCAGGCCGGCTTCGGCCATCGCATCGAGGTTGGGAGTCTTAATGATTTTATTGCCGTTAAATCCCGTGTCGCCGAAGCCGAGGTCATCCGCCATACAGAGGACAATGTTCGGCTTGTCTTTCTTTTTTCCAAAGAAATCCCATGGCGAAGCCACAGCTACAGCCCCGCCCATAATCGAACCGAGGAACCTTCTCCTGCTAATCATCTTACCTATCTTCCCAAAGAAAATACGATTCAACTTTCGTAAGCCAAATCTGCACACTATAATACACTGCATAACCGGCTTTGTCCAACAAATTGAGTGTTGCTGTCGAAAACTGCAGCATCGTGGTATAATACGCGCTGAAAGCACAATAGCAGAAGTAACGAACCATTTTATGGTTTGTGCACTATTTATTCGAGGCACGAGCAAGGAATTTTTGCAATAACAGGCAGGTTTTAAGATGGCTGAGCTAAAGAAACAATTAGGTGCTCTTGATGTATTTTCCGTGGCATCGGGTGCGATGATAAGCTCGGGTCTTTTTGTATTGCCCGCCATCGCTTTCATGAAAGCGGGGCCTGCGATGATCCTGTCTTATTTGTTTGCATCGCTTTTAATCATTCCGAGTGTGTTGAGCCAGGCTGAACTGGCCACTGCCATGCCGCGGGCCGGCGGGACATATTTTTACGTCGAGCGGAGCTTAGGCACAATTTGGGGTTTGTTCGGCGGAGTGGCAAACTGGTTTTCATTAGCATTGAAGAGCGCCTTTGCTGTAGTTGGGATGGCTGTGCTGATAGAGGTGGTGCTGCAAGCGGCTTTTCCTGTTCAACTAAGTCACTGGCATCTCAAAGCCATAGCGGCGGGATGCTGTCTTTTCTTTATGACACTAAACATTGTAAGTGTTAAACATACAAGCCGGTTTCAAATTGTGCTCGTGGCCATATTGCTTGCGATACTTGCTTTTTTCGTGCTCTTCGGGAGCAAAAGCGTTGAGGCTGTACGATTCAAGGGTTTTCTGGAACAGGGCTGGATGAACATACTGGCGACTGCCGGTCTGGTTTTTGTCAGCTTCGGCGGGTTGACGAAGGTTGCAAGTATTGCAGAGGAAGTGAAGCATCCCGGAAAGAATCTGCCGATGGGGATGATATTAGCCTGGCTCGTTGTGACGGCCTTTTATATCGGTGTAATCATCGTAACAGTAGGCGTGATGGACGGGACAAAGTTCAAGGAGATGTACGAGCAGGAAAGGCTGATGCCGATATCATTGGCGGCGTCGGAATTCATGGGGTCGTTTGGATTTGCACTGCTTAGTCTTGCTGCGATAGCTGCTTTTATCACTACGGCAAACGGGGGTATATTAGCTGCTTCCCGTTCACCTCTGGCTATGAGCAGAGACCAGTTACTGCCGCCGGCTTTAGCTCGCGTCAACGAACGATTTAAAACACCTCACCTGAGCATAGCGCTGACAGGCGGTTTTATGATTGCAGCGATAGTATTTCTCGATATTGAATCGCTGGTAAAAACAGCTTCTACGCTGATGATAATCCTTTTTATTCTTGTCAATACGAGCGTGATTATCATGCGTGAGAGCCGGATACAAAGCTACCGGCCGAAGTTTAAATCGCCGTTGTATCCCTATATACATATATTTGCTATTATCGCTTACAGCGCTTTGATAATAGATATGGGGCGTGTGCCGCTGCTGATTACGGGCGCTTTCATCGTAGTAAGCGCAGGGTGGTTTATGTTCTATGTCCGGCCGAACGTCAGCAGGGCATCAGCGGTTATGCACGTCGTTGAAAGAGTTACCGCCAGAGAACTCAAGACCGTAACCCTTGAGAATGAGCTTCGAGATATTCTTCTGCAGCGCGACGATATAATCGAGGATAGATTCGACCAACTGATACGGGAATGTGAAATTATCGATATTAAAGGCAAGAAGCACTCAGACGAAATCTTTCGCCAGGTTTCCAAACTATTGGAGCCAAGGTTGGATATCAGTGAGTATGTGCTTTTCGAGAAAATTCTTCACCGGGAAGCCGAAGGTGGGACGGTGGTTCAGCCTGGTTTTGCGATACCTCACATCGTGGTGGAGGGCAATAACAAATTCGATGTTCTTCTTGTGCGGGCCCGTGACGGTATTGAATTCCCGGACACTCCGGAGCCGGTCAAGATAGTATTCGTGATGGCGGGCAGCCGGGACGAGCGGAATTATCATCTCCGCGCCTTGATGGCCATAGCCCAGATTGCTCAGGAGAAGGATTTTGAAAAGCGATGGCTTGCGGCCAGGGACACGGCGGCCATACGAAATTTAATCCTGCTGTCAACAAGAAAAAGAGATACGAATCTATAAATGCTCTTGTTATTTCGAGCCCTTTATCTGGTTCGAGGACAAACTCTGCAAAGCTACCTCATAGACTGGATATTTCATAAGATTACGTTGGAATTGCGCAGAGGTTTCTACATATCCGTTTTTTGTCGGTTCCTGTATTTCTATCTTTATTCCTGAAATTGTCACGGTGACGGGACATTTTTTCTTGAAAATGAGAAGAGAAGCTGATATAGTATAAATATTGATGTTTTTTCGTCTATCCAGGGGGAGGATGGTTAAAATGCGTATCTTTAACACTTCTCCCTGAATTGCCATAGGGACTTCGAGTTTTACTAATGCATAGTAGCGGAAAATAGAGACATTTTTTTCAGGAGGACCAAAAATGATGAAAATAAATCTAAAAATCCTGGTAGCAGTCTGCGTATTTATGATGACACTTGCAGGATCAGCGGGGGCAGTTACCCACTATGTATCTCCCGGCCAGAGCATCCAGGCGGCAATCGAGGACGCAAACAATGGTGATGAAATCGAGGTCGCGCCGGGAACGTACAACGAAGCCGTTAATTTCAACGGCAAGGCCATCCGGCTGTACAGCAGCGGCGGGCAGGACATTACCACCATCGACGGCACCGGAAACTATCACGTCGTCCAGTGCGTAAACGGCGAGGATGCCAATACCATCCTCGAGGGATTTACTATCACCGGAGGAAACGCCAACGGCATTGATGCCTTCAACCAGGGCGGCGGAATGTACAATCATGACAGCAGCTCAACCGTTAAAAACTGCACGTTTACCGCCAACTCGGCCGGCTACGGCGGTGGGATGCTCAACGACGGTAGCAGCCCGACCGTAACCGACTGCACCTTCATCGACAATACCGCCACAAATTTCGGTGGTGGTATGGAAAACTACAACGGAGGCAGCCCTACGGTCACCAACTGCCTCTTCAGCGGCAACACAGCCGAAGACGGGGGTGGGATGATTAACAACGGCTGCAGCCCAACGGTAACCAACTGCACCTTCAGCGGCAACACAGCCAGCACCGCCGGCGGCGGGATGTACAACTACACCAACAGCAGCCCGACCGTGACCAACTGCATCCTCTGGGGCAATACGCCGGACGAGATATTCAACAACGGCGGCTCCGCCACTGTCAACTACAGCGACGTAGAGGGCGGCTGGGGCGGCACAGGTAACATCGACGCCGACCCATTGTTTGTCAATGCCGCGGGAAGTGATTTGCGACTGTCATCATCCGCGTCGCCTTGTGTTGACGCCGGCAACAACAGCGTACCCGGCCTGCCGGCAACCGACCTCGTGGGCAATCCACGGGTATGGGACGGCGACGGTGATGGCAATTCGGTGGTTGATATGGGCTCGTATGAGTTTGGTGCTCTTAAGCGAATTCGTAATACGAGGACCGATCTCATGTATGCTCACATCCAAATGGCAATAGACGATTCTGAGGATGGTGATGAAATCGAGGTGGCGCCGGGGACGTACAACGAAGCCATCGATTTCAAGGGTAAGGCAGTCCGGCTGTATTCCAGCGGCGGCCCGGAGATTACCACTATAGACGCAATCGGCCTGTCCTCCAGTGTAGTAAGGTGCATAAGCGGTGAAGGGCTGACTACCATTCTTGAGGGTTTCACCATCACGGGCGGAACTGGTACACTCGACGACTTTGGACAGCTCTGCGGGGGTGGAATGCGCAACGAGAACAGTAGCCCTACGGTGACCAACTGCATCTTCACAAGTAACTCGGCCGAATTCGGCGGCGGGCTTTTCAACTACGCCGGCAGTGCGATGGTGAGCGACTGCACGTTTACAAACAATACGGTCAGCCACTGGGGCGCCGGATTATACAATAACAATAGCAACTCGACCGTGATCAACTGCACCTTCAGCGGCAATGAGGCTGACCAAAACGGCGGCGGGATACACAACCGTGAGGGCAGCAGCCCGACCATTAAAAACTGCACGTTCATCGGCAACTCGGCGGGCTACGGCGCCGGGATGTACAACGTCAACTACAGCAGCCCGACGGTTACCGACTGCAACTTTACCAATAATATCGCGGATCAATCAGGTGGCGGAATGTACAACAATGACGACAGCAACTCGATAGTGACAAACTGCACCTTTAGTGACAACACTGCCACTAACGTCGGGGGCGGGATGTGCAATCGGCAGAGCAACCCGACGGTGACCGATTGCACCTTCACCGTCAACTCGGCCACGAACGCCGGCGGCGGGATCTATAACTACTATAACAACATGACGTTAATCCGCTGTACATTCACCGGTAACACCACTACTGTCGACGGCGGGGGAGCGTACAATGCAGGAGGCAGTTCAACAATAACCGACTGCATCTTCAGCAGTAACAGTGCGGATTACGGCGGCGGGATGTACAACTTCTATGACAGCAGCCCTACGATTACAAATTGTGTTTTTTTGAACAACACAGCTACCGGCTTGTCAGCGGGAGCGGAGGGAGGGGGAGGTATGCTGAATCAGAACAGCGCCACCCCGACATTGATTAACTGTGTTTTCAGGGGAAATAACGAATTCGGAATATGTAATTTAGGCTTCGGAGGATCAAACCAAGCGACCGTGGTTAACTGCATCCTCTGGGCCGACACGCCGAATGAGATTTACGATAGTGTTACCAGCTCAACCACTGTTAGATATAGCGACATTGAGGGCGGCTACGGGGGCACAGGCAACATCGATGCCGATCCGTGTTTTGTGGACGCGAACAATCCCGACCCGAACCTGTGGAACTTAAGACTGAAGCCGGATTCGCCATGTATCGACGCAGGTGACAGTACTATCCTTCTTGCTGTGCCGATATATTTTGACCTGGACGGAAAAGACCGGTATGTCGACATTGATTCTATTGACGATACCGGTTCCGAGCCCTGGGAGTTTCTCGACATGGGAGCGTATGAATTTCAGTGCAGTGGCATCCCCGGCGATATCAACTGTGACGGCATGGTGGACTTCAAGGACCTTGCGATACTTTGCGGCAACTGGCTTGCGGGCACCGAGCCGGAATTGTAACCATATACACCTGCTAAAGTAACACAGGGCCGTGAGAATAAAACTCCCGGCCCTTTTACTGGTTATTTTTTGTTTTGTTCTGTATAGTTGCTGGGGTTTGCATATATGTTTCACAGATCTTCCCTGTCTTCGTCGGGAATTGTCAGCTTTGCATCAATAAAATCTTTGTGTGTTAATTTGAGGGAATTTGAAATTTTGCGAATTTCCTCGGTTTCGTCGTATGACGTTTTCTCCGAAGCGTTGGCAATCCTGAAGAGACACTTTATAAAGCTTCTTCGCTCATCCAAAGTTGTGCAGTCGAAAAAACCGCGTGTGAGACGGAAATAATCAAGGTCCTGCAAAGTTTTGTCGCAGCTAATTTGTGTCACGATTTGTGCCTGCTGCTCAGATAAGCCCCATTGCGTTGAAAGCACATCCTTGATGATTCGTTTTTCTCTCTCTGAGATATCGGAATCTACGGCAGAAATTCGAGCCAGCAGTCCTGCTGCCAGGCAAAGTTTTTTGACCTGTTCGGAGGGCAGATCAAATTTGATCCCCTTCTTTTCGCTTTCCGATTTGAGGTGGTAATAGACGTTATTTTCAATGTAATCATCAATCTGACTTTCTCTTTGAGCAGCAGCTTTGTAGTTTTGGTCCCGGCCGGTCACTGCCGCTTTTATCATTTTTGAAACTCTCGCCAGCAAACCGATGTCCAAATCCGACACACCTTCTTTGACTTCCTCAAGAAGGGCTTTTTCCTCTTCGGTAACGACTCCATCGGCCTGGACCAGCTTCTCCAGGGTGGAAACCACAAGTTCCTTGTCTTCTTCAGATTTGATTTGCTCTATAACCGAACGAAGCAGATTTACTTTCTCCTCCGTACTAACGGGCGAGTCCATGTAAATTTCCA
>JBARPZ010000325.1:0-5369 GCA_049643445.1 Sedimentisphaerales bacterium | reverse complement strand
TTCGGTGGCGGACTGTACTGCTCATACCACAGTAACGTAGAGGTCATCGACAGCATCTTCTGGAACAACTTCGCCCTCAACGGCTACGAAATCGCCCTGGCGACCGGATTCGAGTTCGACCCAAGACCCTCAACTCTTATGATTTCCTACAGCGATATCAAACGCACGGCTTTGGCTGTAATGGTTGACACCGGCTGTACACTCCTGGATCCAAGCGACCCAACTAAACAGATGCCTTTAGATACCAGTAATACAGATGCCCCCTGGCATACAAATACCAACAACATCGACCTCGATCCGATATTCGTAACCGGACCGCTTGGCGACCACTATCTCAGCCACATAGCCGCCGGACAGACACAAGACAGTCCGTGTATTGACGCCGGCAGTATTCGTAGTGAGCTTGCGTTCGACCTCAGTCTGATGGACTACACTACCCGCACGGATAGCTTGCCTGACAGAAGCTATGTCGATATGGGCTATCACTACCTGCCTGGGCCGGAGAGAGAAAAATGTAGACTCTGTGACTTAATCCATGACGGTATTATCAACTTTAAGGACTTTGCATCATTTGCTATGAACTGGCTCGATGATGATTGCTTCGGTAAAGGTGATAATTGTCAGGGCGCAGACTTTACATTTAACAGCTTTGTTGACGTTAATGACCTGGCCTTCTTCGTGGGCTGCTGGCTCGTCGAAGATGTCTTTGCTCCGATTCCTAACCCGAGTGAGTGGAAGATTCTACCTCATAGAATTTCTGTAACCTATCCTTACTCAATCAGTATGGCTACCAAGACATCCTTTGACGCCTGGAGCTGGCCTGTCAAATACGAATTCAATTGCGTTCTCGGCGATTGCCACGACAGCGGCTGGATTGACGAGCCGAATTATGTAGACGGCGACCTCGAAGCCGGCGTTTACGGTTATAGGGTGAGAGCACGTGATGTACAGCCCGGAAAGGACGCAAACGAATGCAATATAACCGAATGGTCGGTCATCGCTTACGCCGGAACGTCAGACATTACACCACCAGCACCGGTGCCGGCTATAATACTCATCCAGGCAGTCTCGCCGAATTCAATTATGATGGTAGCCTCCGAAGCCTTCGATGAAAGTGGTGTCCAGTATTACTTCGAGGCCCTGACTGTGAGTGGGCATGATAGCGGATGGCTGGATGAGCCGAACTACACAGACGTCAACCTCGTTCCCGACTCCACATACTGCTACAGAGTCATGGCAAGGGATACGTCAGTCAACTATAACGAAACCATCTGGTCGCCACAGGTCTGTACGGCTACTCCTCCGCCTCCGGATACACTGGCTCCATTGCCTGACCCGATGCAATGGGATGACGCTAATGATGCTTCTGGCTTTAACGGCTTTCCTCGGGAAATCCTTCTGCTTCCTGGCGGTGAGTTTGACTATGGAGCTACAATGAGAGCGGCAGAAGCTTTCGATCAGGCACCGCCCGGCGTCCCCCTAAGTAACGTGGAGTATAAGTTCATATGCACCACCGACCCGGACTTCAGCAGCGGCGGAGATCAAGACTGTGCGGACAATCCCGGTTATTGCCCCGAGTGGCGAAACGTAAATAATGTTATCGGTGACCCACGCACATACACGATCAGAATAGGAAACAGCGGACACTCCTACAGATTCAGGGTCAGGGCACGTGATACCTCGGACAACCTGAACATGACCGACTGGTCAATAGAGTATCCAGCAGGAGTCCCGTAGAAAGGTCAATGTAGAAAAACAAAGGGGCCGGGTTTGGAAATTGGAAAAACTCCCAAACCAGGCCCCTTTTAGTCTCTGTTAAGCGAGTGGGTTAATGCATTTGTCTTTGAGCATCTGGTAGCCGTAGTGTGCAAGAAGGTGGTCAAGTATCACTATGGCTGTGTAGTTTTCAGCAACCGGCCATATACGGCCCACAATCGTGGCATCACGCCTGGTGATGGCCGCCAGTTCCTTGTTCTCAAGCGTATACTTGTCGATAGTCTTCTGTGGCTTGTCAATTGTGGGCGTTGGCTTGACGGTAAGTCTGACTATAATGGGCTGGCCGGTGGAAAGGCCGCCTGTAATTCCGCCGGCATTGTTTGACTCGAAGATGACCTTGCCTCCTTCCGAGTGCATCTGGTCGTTATTCTCGAAGCCTGTCATATCTTTGACGGCAAAGCCGGCACCGACCTCTACGCCTTTTACAGCACCGATGCCGAGCATTCGGCCCAATTCAGCGTCGAGTTTATAGAATACCGGCTCGCCGAGACCGGCTGGAACACCTGTTACGACTACTTCGACCACGCCGCCGGCTGAGTCGCCTGTCGCAGAGATTTTATTACAGGCATCGACCATCGCATTGGCAGTGTCGATATCCGGACAGTTAAGCACAGGATGTACGTTATACTTTTCCTGGACCGCCATCGGCTCAATTTTAGGTGCCTTGTCGCGTATTGTTTCTATCTCCTGTTCGATTTCTGCGAGTATTTTTGTTTTTTCCAGAAATCGCATGTCCATCGTTATGCGGTTCTTGGCATAAATCTCCTGATAAAATGGGTCAAGGTCCCGCCGCATCTTTTTGTAGTTATCTGTATACTTCAAGGCTGCGTCATGGGTAATATCCGGGCAGCGAACGCCGGCAGTCTCTTTCACATAAGAGAATACGTCGATGCCACATGCTTTTAATACCCTTTTTGCTACATATCCGGCGGCGACGATGGTAGAGGTGTATCTCCCGCTGAATATTCCAGCTCCGATTGCGTCATCATCAGGACCGTATTTCATAAAGGAGGCATAAGAAGCATGACCCGGGCGAGGTGTACGATTAGTGTCTTGGTATTGCTTGATGTGAATGAAGTGTCGGTCCAGATTGGGAATCAGAATCGACAGTGGCGTTCCATTGGTATGGTTTTTATTTCCAGCATCTTCGACAGTGTCGGCAGCGTTTAGACCGCTATAGATAATGGGCAGGTCCGGCTCTTTACGCGGACTGGACAATTCATCTGCACCGGGTTTTCTTAGTAGTAAATCCCCGTAAATTTCCTGCTCCGACAGCAGCATGCCCGGCGGGTGGCCCTGCAGCACTGCTGTTAAGCCGTCCTGATATGAGCCGCCGGCCACCGTTACCTGAAACATGCGTCCTATGTGACAACCTATCATTCTTATTTCTCCACAAAATCAGTTTTCCAATTTATTTTACTTCCATATTTGCGCCGATACTTTTCATCAATTCCACATAATCAGGAAAAGTAACGCTTACTGCCTCGGCAGTGTCTATTGTGCATTGACCGTCTAAATTTAAGCCGGCCAAAGACAGGCCCATCACAACTCGGTGGTCACTTCTGCCTTCCAATTCAGCCGGTTTTGGTCTGCACCCCTCTATTATAAGGCCGTCAGGCAGTTCTTCAACATCTACTGCCATTTTTTTCAGCTCTTCTGCCATGCACTTGATTCGGTCTGTCTCCTTACTTCGTGCCTGGGCGACGTTTACAAGGCGGGTTTGGCCCTCAGCGAACGCGGCGGTAACAGCCATGGCCGGTAAGGCATCAGGCGTTTTATTCATATCAATCTCGATACCTTTGAGCGGAGCGGCTTTAATTGTTACTGAATTGGCTTCAATGCTGATATCGGCCCCCATCGCCCTTAGATAATCGACTACGGCCTTATCAGGCTGACTATCCGAGAAATCCAGACCGAGCAAGGTAACTTCATCGGCCACCAAAGCGGCTGCACAGAAAAAGAATGTCGCGCTGGAAAAGTCGGCAGGCACTGTATCATCAAAGCCCTTATAGCTTTGTCCGCCTTTGATTTTGAATTCTCGAAAATTCTGATTTACATACTCGATGCCCTGTTTATCCAGCCAATCGAGCGTCATTTGTACATAATCCGGCTCGTTGAGATCAGTAACATCTATCTGGGTGTCTTTGGCTGCAAGGGGCGCACACAGCAGGAGGCTGGACAGATACTGGCTGGTACGGCTTGCAATTGTGGTTTTTCCACCTTGCAGTTTTCCGGTTATCTCTACAGGTGCTTTGCCGTTATTATTTAAGCTGGAACATTTTGCTCCCAAATCGGTGAGCGAGTCCATCAACGGCCCGACAGGGCGGCTCTGTAATTGCTCATCGCCTGTAAAACGTATCACCTGGCCGGCTTGCGCCAAAGCAGCCGAACCCATTGCAATACGCAGTGTTGTCCCTGAATTAAGCACATCAATGGATTCTTTCGGTACCGATATGTCCCCACCTGTGCCAATTACTTTCCAGTATTCAGGATTAGACGTATCAATTTCAGCACCCATTGCTCGGTAGCAAACCACGACTGCCTGTGTGTCGCCTGAGACCAAGGGCTTATGGATAGTGCTTTGACCCTCGGCCAATGATGCGATAGCAACCGCACGAATAGTATGAGATTTGGAGGCAGGCATAGCTACCTTACCAGCAAGCCGAGATTTTCTCACAACCAACTTCATAGCTACTTTCACATTAAGTATCGTGGATTGCACTTTTACCAGAAATAGCGATGAATTGAAAGAAGTTTTTCAGTTTATAGTGTGTACTTTTAAGACCTTTAGACCTCAACTAAAAACTAAACACTAAGAACTCAAAACTACTCTGAGTACCATGTGGCTTTGCGGTTTGTGTTAGTCAAAAAGATTTGTACGTCATTGGAATCGAACACGCCGTTGCTATCGATATCCCCGTACAGATAACTTTCCCGTGATTTGATGCTATTTATCAAGTTGTCGAGAACAACAGTAAAATCTAAATGGTCTACAATACCATCTGTATTCAGATCATACCAAAAGATGCTGTTTTTGTTTGGTGCTTCGCTGACGTTCCACGCCAGGCCGTAGCGCTGCGTCCCGGCTATTTGATTTTCTGTGTCAACATTGCTGTATGAAAGAACAATTTCATAATTAGTATAGTTGGCGTCCGCTCGGCAGTGAATATGTTCTACGTTATCGATCTCACTATCGCTGTAATCAAGCAGATAGTCGTTGCTGCTGTCTTCCGGGTCAACCGCCCAGAGTTCGAGCCTTAGATTGCTGTCTTTCTCGGGCACGGGCTCAAAAGGATAAACTCTGTTGTAATGTTTGTTCCAGGTAACCGTGATATTTATGAATTGCTCTGTGGAATCTGTTAACGTAATTCTGTAGATGTTTTGAAGGCTTGAGTTTTCGTCCAGTTGATTCAGGTCCCAGCCTGTTGTTAAGGCATCGCCGGGTTTGTTTTGCCCGGAAACGAGATGCTTATAGGCACCAACAGCATTTAACATCCCCGCACCTTGAATGTAATCCAGGGGCACCTGGTTGTCATCATCTTTTTCCAGCCGGCCTTTGTGCCAGTAGGGCAGTTTGGTTGCCGAATTCATCA
>JBARPZ010000324.1:0-9774 GCA_049643445.1 Sedimentisphaerales bacterium | reverse complement strand
ACGGTTTTGGCAGGTGCGCACCCGGCGGCTGCATACGCCGCGATTTTGGCGAATGCGCTCAGGCCGAAGACAAGATTCGCGTCAATTATCGGTTCCTTTGGGTGGGGCGGAAGGATGGTCGAGCAGCTCACGGGTCTGCTTTCAAATCTCAAAGTTGAACTGCTTGAACCGGTGGTAGCAAAGGGCTGTCCGAAGGATGATGATTTTACAGCTTTGGACAAACTGGCAGACCAAATTCTGGCCAAACATAAGGAGCTTGGAATTACTGATTAATGAAGGGAGGTTGTTATGATAGTCCAACAATTTTTTGTGAAAGGGCTGGCCCATAGTTCATACCTGTTTGGCGGCTCAAACACCTGTGCTATTATTGACCCACGCCGGGATGTTGATATTTATTTACAGGCAGCCAAGGATATGGGAATGAAAATCACTCATATTCTCGAGACCCATCTGCACGCAGATTTTGTCTCCGGACATCTGGACCTGGCGGAAAAGACGGGGGCTGCTATTTATGCCCCAAAATCCGCTCAATGTTCTTTCAAGCATACTCCTGTCAAGCAAGGGGACACATTCAAGATAGAGGATATGCAAATAAAGGTCCTGGAAACGCCCGGACATACTCCCGAACATGTTAGTTACGTAGTGATTGATAAAGCTCGTGGAAAAGAGCCGGTATCTGTTTTTTGTGGTGACACCCTTTTCGTTGGCGATGTCGGGCGTCCGGATTTATTCCCGGGCAAAGCAAAGGTATTGGCTTCAAAACTCTACAACAGCTTGCATAACAAGCTTCTGAAGCTGCCTGATTTCTGCGAAGTCTATCCTGCCCACGGTGCAGGGTCTTTGTGTGGAAGGGCCATGGGCGCCAAACGCACAAGTACTATCGGATACGAGAGGAAATATAACGCCGCTTTGCAGATAAAGACAAAAGAGGAGTTTATCAAATCTCTCACAACGAATATGCCCGGTGCGCCCGACCATTTTAGCCGATGCAGTGCGATTAACGGCAAAGGTCCGGCCTTAACTCGGACACTTCCGCTGCTTGCTCGGGCCGATGCACGGACATTTAAGAAAATGGCAGACTCAAATAAGACCATCATTGTTGATATTCGAGCTTATGAAACTTTTGGAGGCCAGCATGTGCCCGGCGCATACCATATTGACTTCGGTGGCAACTTTGCGACGTTTGCAGGATGGATGCTGCCTCCCGGAAAAGATATTTTGATAGTAGGCAACTCATTTGAGCAGGCACAGGAGTCTGCCATCTGGCTCAAACGTGTAGGTCTCGATCGAGCGGTAGCTTATCTGGAGGGGGCAATGTTTGGATGGGCGGTAGAGGGTTTGCCAATGTCTCATGTCCGGCAGCTATCCGCTGAAGAAATGCATGTGATGACGACTAAAGGTGAGGAGATGATCCTGGTTGATGTTCGGGCCCCTCGCGAGTATGAGGGCGGTCATATCAGGGGAGCGGTGAATATTCCTGTGGCCGACCTGCGAACCCGTTACAAGGAACTGGACAAGAACAGACCAATTGCTTTAATTTGCAGCACCGGACACCGCTCAAGTCTTGGCGCAAGTATTCTCAAACAGCAGCGATTCAGGAATGTTTACAATGTTGCAGGCGGTATGACCGGGTACAGTACCGCAGGATATTCGGGGGAATGTCCGATCTGTGTGGCCCCGCATATACCGGCTTTAACGGGCAAGTGAACGGCTTAACACAGGAACAGGGGAAAATATGGAATGGCTTAGGCTCGAACAGTGGTCTCCTTATGTTGTGGGTGTTGGAATAGGGATATTGAGCTGGTTGTCGTTTGTGTTGTCCGACCACCCTCTTGGGTGTTCAACTGCGTTTGTCCAAACCAGTGGAATGATTGAGAAGTTATTTAGAGGGGAAAAGGTCGAGGAAAGGCCATATTACAGGCAGTTTTCGCCCACGATTACCTGGGAATTTATGCTTGTTTTAGGCATAATAATTGGTGCTTTCATCTCGGCAAAATTTTCCGGCCAATTTGAGTTTAATTGGATACCCCCTAAGTGGGAAGCAACGATTGGTGATACTGTGTTCATAAGATGGATTACTGCACTTATCGGTGGAATTTTCTTGGGGTTTGGTGCCCGTTGGGCGGGAGGATGTACCAGTGGACACGGAATTAGCGGTATGCTTCAGTTGGCGGTCAGCAGCTGGTTAGCGGCTATATGCTTTTTTATTGGCGGCATCGCAACAGCAATGTTAATTTTCAGAGTTATTCTTGGTTAGGATTAAGGCGTACAAGTGTTAGAAGCAATTCATACAAAAAAAGGACTGCAGCTTTGTCTTGGACTGCTGATTGGGATTTCGTTCGGATTTCTGCTGCAAAAGGGTGGTGTGACCCGGTATGACGTGATTATAGGGCAGTTATTGCTGCAGGATTTTAAGGTTGTCAAAATTATGCTCTCTGCCGTCATAACCGGTATGATTGGAGTCCACTTGCTGAAAAGCCTGAAAATGGCTCGATTACATCTCAAGTCCGGTTCTTTGGGACAGAATGTGATAGGCGGGTTGATTTTTGGTATTGGATTCAGCCTTCTTGGTTATTGCCCGGGCACGGTGGCGGGAGCAGCCGGCCAGGGATCCCTCGACGCAATATTCGGAGGTATTGTGGGAATGCTTATCGGTGCCGGCATTTTTGCGGCGATATTTCCAAAATTGCAGAAAAGGATTCTGAAAATTGGATATTTCGGTGAACTTTCTCTACCGCAGTTGTTGAAGATCGACGAATGGCTGGTCATAATGATAGTATGTGCAGCGATAGTCGCCCTTCTTTTCACGATTGAAAAGGCGGGATTGTAATGATGGCCAACGAGTCCAAATAACTACGGCTCTCAGAGGCCTTAATATTAAGAGTAAGAAGATAGTGGCAAGAAAACTGAAAGGGGAAAATTATGGCTAAGAAACTGGAAGTCTATAAATGTGCAGTGTGCGGTAATATCGTTGAGGTAATTCACGGAGGTGTTGGTGATTTGGTCTGTTGTGGTAAGCCAATGGAACTTCTGGATGAGAAAACCGCCGATGCTGCAACAGAAAAGCACGTGCCTGTGATAGAGAAAATCGATGGTGGCTACAAAGTAAAGGTTGGTTCTGTACCGCATCCGATGCAGGAGGAGCATTATATTGAATGGATCGAACTGCTGGCAGACGGCAAGGCATACCGACAGTTTCTAAGTGCCGGCGATGCACCTGAAGCGATATTCAACGTAGAGGCTAATTCTGTCGGCGCAAGAGAATATTGCAATGTTCATGGACTTTGGAAAGGATGAGAAATGATTCCCAAAAAGATGGAAGAAGCTCTAAATGGGCAGTTAAATGCGGAGTTGTACTCGGCTTATTTATATCTTTCGATGGCTGCTTATTTCGAATTTGTAGACCTGGCTGGCTTTGCCAACTGGATGCGTATTCAGAACCGGGAAGAGCAATTCCACGCAATGAAGTTTTACGACTACATCATTGAGCGAGGCGGCAGAGTAACTTTACGCAGGATAGAGACGCCTCCCTCTGACTGGGATTCACCGCTTGCGGTCTTTGAGGCGACCTTGGAACATGAACGCAAAGTAACGGGCCTTATCGACGACCTGGTCTACCTTGCCCGCCAGGAAAAAGATAATGCTTCCGAGATTTTCCTGCAGTGGTTTGTAAATGAGCAGGTTGAAGAAGAGGATAATGTCAGCAAGGTACTGGGACAACTCGAGCTTATTAAGGACAGCCCGCAGGCCTTGTTTATGATGGATAAGGAAATGGGGCAGCGTGTATTTACGCCGCCGGCAGCGGCAGAAGGAGACGCATAATGGGTATTACATTTAATGCAAATGAAATTTTCGAAATGGCAGAGGAGATCGAAAGAAATGGTGTTAAGTTCTATCGCCGGGCGTCAGCAAACTCTCCGGATGAAGAAACGAGGCAAATGCTGCTTGATATGGCTGTTATGGAAGACGAACACCTGAAAATTTTTCAGCAAATGAGAGAAGAACTGAGCGGCAGAGAAAAGGAAGCGATGGTTTTTGACCCTGATAATCAATCAGCGCTGTATCTGCAGGCAATGGCTGATGCTCGGGGTTATGAAGGCAAAATAACTCCCGCAAAAGAACTGACTGGCAATGAAACGCCGAAGGAAATTATCGAAATAGCTTTGAATTCCGAAAAGGAGTCGGTTGTTTTTTATTTTGGCTTGAAGGGATTAGTGTCTGTCAAGGCCGGCCGAGACAAAGTCGAGGTGATTATCGTAGAAGAGCTGGGCCATATTACCACGTTGCTGGGAAGGTTGAAAAGCATTGAAACAGCTCAATAAGTTTCGGTGTAGACCGCCTGTCAGGAGCAAGGCTGCCACTGGAGACGCAGATGTTGGATTTAGACTCGCTGTTCAAATTAAGTTATGGTATGTGTATAGTCGGCTCGAAAAAAGGTGGCAGACTCAATGGCTGCATTGTCAATACCGTTTTCCAGTTGACACCCGAGCCGCCTATGATAGCGGTCAGTATCAACAGGGAAAATTTGACCCACGCCTATATTGCCGACAGCAAGGTGTTTACCGTTTCTATCCTGGCACAAGAAACCCCAATGCAGTTTTTAGGCAGGTTCGGTTTCCGCTCCGGCAGAGATATAGATAAATTTCAGGATGTTAATTACAGAATCGGCGTTACCGGTGGACCGATAGTTCTGGACGATTCAGTTGCATTTATAGAGGTAGAAGTTGCTGACACTATTGGGATTGGAACGCACACGCTTTTTATTGGCAAAATTATGGCGTGTCAGACTATTGATGATTCTAAAATACCAATGACATACGCTTATTACCGTGATGTTAAACATGGCAGGACATCGGAGAGGGCTGCTACATACCAGAAAGTAAAGACGAAAACAAAAATAACAAAAGGAGTAGAAAAAATGAAGAAGTACAAATGTCTTCTATGTGGGTACATTTACGACCCGGCTGTAGGTGACCCTGATAATGGAGTGGAAGCTGGTACTGCTTTTGAAGACTTGCCGGACGGTTGGGTCTGTCCCGACTGTGGGGCAGGCAAAGATGAGTTTGAGCCGGTTGAAGAGTAACGTCATAAAGTATGTGAAAAAGAGGGATACAAAGTGGATGATGATATCTCCATAATAAGGCCTCAGATGCGGGTCGAGGATGTCGCGTTCAGGGGACGGGGTATGCCGCCGACAAGACTGAGAGCCATTAGAAAGGCCCTTCTGACGTTACATACTCTGGAGCTTATGGCAGCCAATATATACAGGTTCCAGATAACCAAAGAAAATAGTCAGCTTAACCGCAAGTTGATTGCTGCTATGTGTAATGAGATGACGCACTACCAGGATTTTCATGTAAAGCTTTATGAATATGGTTTCAATCCGAGCATATTCAGATGGGCGTATTGGATGGTCGGCTTTATTTTTGGCTTCTCCTCGCGACTTATCGGCAAAAAGTCTATTCTTAAAATGGGGATATGGGTTGAAACAAAGGCCGTTCACCATTATGCCGAACTTCTTGACACTATCGATTGGGATGAGGACACCCGAAAGATAATTGAGAAGGACCGAGCTGATGAAGACGGGCATATCCACACGTGGAAAAGGCTTCTCCATATAAGTGAAGATGTAGAAGATTAACATTATGTAAATAGTTCTTTATGAAGGAAAAATTAGTATGTTGCAGGATTGTGATAGAAGCGTAACTATACAGCGGGGTAAACAGAACTGTGCAGTGGGTAGAGAACTTGCCAGGCTTCGAGAATGTATCGGCAATTGTCTTCGCAGTATTACCTTGGATGGACTGTCGCAAAGGAAAAGGAACGCAGGGAGTTTGAAGAGGAGATAAATATGAGTGACGAGAAGCATAAGGCAACTGTACTGCAGGAGTGCCTGGGTAAAGGGCAAAGATTGGCGGACATGGTAGAATACGCAGACAATTCGATTGTCAGCAAGACGATACTGGATAAACCGACAGGCACACTTACGCTTTTTGCATTCGACAGAGGGCAGAAACTAAGTGAACATACAGCGCCTTTTGACGCAGTTGTTCAGATTATTGACGGGGCAGCACGGTTGACCATAGGCGGTGAAGATGTAAGTGTTTCGGCCGGCCAGATTATTATCATGCCCGGTAATGTGCCGCATGCGGTTGCCGCAGAAGAAAAATTCAAGATGCTTCTAACAATGATTCGCACATAAGTAACCGTGATTTACTGTAAAGAAATGAGGATAGATTATGGTTAGATGCCCCGGACAAGACCAAAGATTTTGGAAGCCGGAAGATATTTTTGAAGTGAAATGTCCCGCCTGCGGTGGCAATGTAGAGTTTTTCAAGGATGAGCCGAAACTAAAATGCCGCAAGTGCGGCCAATCAGTAGATAATCCAAAAATAGACCTTGGTTGTGCAGAATGGTGTCAATACGCCGAACAGTGCATGGGAGTATCTCCCGGAGGCGAGCTGAACATTATTGCCGATAAGCTAAAAGATGAGATGAAAGAGGTTTTTGCAGGGGACGAAAAGCGAATTGAGCATACACTTAGCGTCTTGAACTACGCTGAACAGATTCGGGAGGCTGAAGGTGGCGATCCGATGGTGATTAAAGCAGCGGCGATTTTGCATGATATAGGGATTGCTGAGGCCCAGCGTAAATATGGGTCGTCAGAGGGAAAGTACCAGCAAACCGAAGGACCGGTTATTGCAAGGGGAATTTTAGAAAAGTATGGCCTGGAAGAAGCAACGATAGAGCATATCTGCCGAATTATCGCAAATCATCACAGCGCAAAAGACATAGATACCGCTGAGTTCAGGATTGTGTGGGACGCGGACTGGCTCGTTAATATTCCAACGGATTTCCCCAAGGCGAGCGAAGAAAAACTTCAGGAGATTATCGATAAGACATTTAAGACCTGTAAAGGTCGTCAGATAGCAATGGAGACATTTTTGAAGAGGACAATGAAGGAGTGTTAAGATATGTCGGTGTGGTTTATGCGGATTGTAAACTGTGATTTATTTGAAGGAGACTTATTATGAAACTGAACAGGAAATGTATGATGATGGTGATGGGCGCGGCTTTGGTTGGATTATTGCTGTCCGGCAGTGGCTGCAAAGAGAGCGACGAAGAAAGCAGCGTGGGCACAGCGAGAGCGGCCGATAGTGTTGCGCTTTGTGTCAAGTGCGGCCAGATAAAAGGCAGCGATTTGTGCTGCAAGCCTGATCAGGCTACTTGCGCCGGGTGCGGTCTTGTGAAAGATTCACCGGGTTGCTGCAACATTCCCAAAGGTGCCACGGAAGCAGCGATTTGTGCCAAGTGCGGACAAATAAAAGGTTCTGAGTTGTGCTGCAAGCCGAACCAGACCATATGTGCCATGTGTGGTCTTGTGAAGGATTCACCCGGCTGCTGCAAGATACCTAAAAAGTAGGACAGAAAGCAGATTAACAGCAGGGCTTCTTGATAAGCAGGAAACTGTCACAGAAATAGATTTGCTTGAAGAGTTACTGATAAATGCAAACGAAGGGCAAAAGGCTAAGTAGGATAAGTGTGTCGTAATGGGATACGTGGAGTTTAAAAAGTAATTAAATAATTGTTGGTTAAAATAGGAAAACAAAAACAATTTAGTGACGAAAGGAAGAAACTATGTTTTGTTATCAGTGTGAGCAAACAGCCGGCGGGAAAGGCTGTACGAAAGTGGGTGTTTGCGGCAAGAACGAGGACATTCAGAGCCTGCAGGATATACTTATATTTGCTCTGAAAGGTATCGCCGCTTATGCGTATCACGCTCGCGAGTTGGGTGAAAGTGACGAGCAGGTTGACGCATTCATGCACGAGGCGATGTTTGCAACTCTGACGAATGTCGATTTTGACCTGGAACGCTATTTGGCACTGGTTCTAAAAGCCGGCGAGATGAATCTTCGAGCTATGGAGATGCTCGACAAGGCTCATACTTCAAGATTTGGCAATCCTGCACCGGCAACAGTGCCGAGAGGGACAAAGGCCGGGCCGGGTATCGTTGTTACAGGCCATGATTTGCTGGACCTTTATGAGCTGTTAAAGCAAACCGAGGACAAGGGAATCAATGTTTATACTCACGGTGAAATGCTGCCTGCTCATGGCTATCCGGAACTGAGGAACTTTAAGCACCTTGTGGGTAATTACGGTACGGCGTGGCAAAGTCAGAAAAAAGAGTTTGATGCATTCAACGGCTCGATTTTAGTAACGACGAATTGTGTTATGATTCCGAAAGAGTCTTACAAGGACAGGATGTTTACGTGCGGAATAGCCGGTGTTTCAGGCGTCAAGCACATTACGGGCAGAGACTTCAGCGCAGTAATAGACAAGGCCTTATCGCAACCGGCACTTCCGGAGAATCCACAGGGAACACTGAGTACCGGCTTTCATTATAAGGCCGTCCTTGGTCTGGCCGATAAGATTATCGAGGCTGTTAAGGCAGGCAAGATTCGGCATTTCTTCTTTATTGGAGGCTGTGACGGCGCCAGGCCTGGTCGAAACTACTATACCGAGCTGGCTGAGAAGGTGCCGGAAGACTGCGTAATATTAACGGCGGCGTGCGGCAAGTATCGACTAAACGCCCGTGACTACGGTGACATTGACGGGATACCGCGTTTGATTGATACAGGCCAGTGCAATGATTGCTATTCCGTCATCAAGATTGCGGTGGCGCTTGCTGAGGCATTTGATTGCAGTGTGAACGAACTGCCCCTTTCGCTCGTAGTATCATGGTACGAGCAGAAAGCGGTGGCGATTCTGCTGACGCTGCTGCATTTGGGCATTAAGAACATAAAGCTTGGTCCGAGCTTGCCCGCATTTATCAGCCCGAATGTGCTGAACGTACTTGTGGAGAAGTTCAACATCAGCCCGATTGGCAATGTGGATGAAGATTTAGCTGAAATGCTAAAGTAAATATAATTGGGACAAGAAGTGTAAAAATGGCTTTGCGAAACATAGTTAAAATAAACGAAGAAAAATGTGACGGCTGCGGTCAGTGTGTAAATGCCTGTGCTGAAGGTGCTATAGAGATAATTGATGGTAAGGCAAAGCTGGTCAGTGAGATTTACTGCGATGGCCTGGGTGCATGTATCGGCCAATGTCCTCAGGATGCGATAACCGTTGAGAAGCGTGAAGCGGACCCATTCGATGAAGAGGCTACCAAGATCCACCTTGCCAAAGAGCAAAAAGCCAAGGAACAAACTGATTTTGTCTGCCCCGGTACTATGGCAAAGCAGCTAAAAGAAAAAGGTAAATCTGATAACAAAAATTCTGCCGCGGTCCCATCGCAGTTGTTTCACTGGCCGGTTCAGTTGAAGCTGGTACCGCCGAAGGCTCCGTATTTTGCCGATGCTGATTTACTCTTGGTGGCGGATTGCGTCCCGTTTGCGATGGGTGACTTTCACAATAAGTTCCTGAAGGAGCATAGTGTTGTTGTTGGCTGTCCGAAACTGGATAATGCAGACTTTTATATTGAAAAGCTGGCGCAGATTTTGAAAAGTAACAAGCTCAACAGTTTGACTGTGCTCCATATGGAAGTGCCCTGCTGCTTTGGCCTGACGCATATCGCAAGTCAGGCCATCGCCCACAGCGGGAAGGAGATGGTCTTTGAAGATGTTACGATAGATTTAAATGGTAATGTAAGTAAAACTGAAACAATACAAAATTAGCGGCTGATTAATAAATAGCGGGTGTGTAATGGCTGATTTTGTCAAGTCTATAATTATAGATTTTTGGGCTACCATCACCGAGATGTCACCCTATTTG
>JBARPZ010000323.1:0-8591 GCA_049643445.1 Sedimentisphaerales bacterium | reverse complement strand
GTAGTATGGTTGTATGGATTTGGGTTGAGAATAAAGCATTAAAAAAGGGCTGCAAGCGTTAAGCTCACAGCCCTTTATAGTAATTAATTAAATAAGATTCAAGACACTTTATTCACAGCCTAAGTTTACCATAAATGCCTCAATCATAGCTGCCAGCTCTGGTGCTGCCGGCCCTGTAACAAAGTCCGGAGCGTTTTCGGTTGGTATGGTTTTGTATTGACAGCCCTGAAAATAAGTGTAAAATGCCTGATTTAGATAGGGATGATCGAGCAAATCCTGAATATTAACTAACCCTTTTGAGAATTTATTATGTATTCAGATTATATTCGTAATGTAGCAATAATCGCCCATGTCGATCATGGCAAAACAACGCTCGTAGATCAGCTTCTCTACCAGTCCGGCATGTTCAGGACCGAAGAGCTCGATAAATTAGCCGGTGGCCAGCACAATTTGATAATGGATTCAAACCCCATCGAAAAAGAACGCGGCATAACAATCCTGAGCAAAAACTGCGCGATATACTATACCGACTCGAATGGCGATGAATATAAGATCAATCTGATCGACACTCCGGGCCATGCCGATTTTGGCGGCGAGGTCGAACGAGTTTTAAAAATGGCGGATGGCGTGCTGGTCCTGGTAGATGCATTTGAAGGTCCAATGCCGCAAACAAGATTTGTATTGACCAAAGCCCTCGAACACAAACTAAAACCGGTAGTAGTCATAAACAAAGTAGACCGCGAAAACAGCAGGCCGGACGATGTCGTTAATGAAGTATTCGATCTGCTCGTATCACTCGGCGCAGATGATGAGACTCTCGATTTTCCACTTCTTTACGCATCAGCCAAAGATGGTTGGGCAACAACAGATATGGCTAATAAAACCGATAATGTCCATGCAATATTTGAGGCGATAATAAACAGTGTTCCCTCGCCGGCAGTTGAACAGGATGCGCCGCTGCAAATGCTGGTAACAAACCAGGAGTATTCGGATTATGTCGGACGAATAGCAATTGGCAAGGTTTTCGCGGGGAAAATAACCGAAGGTCAGCCGGTTACAGTAATTGACGCCGACGGTTTGCATACTCAGCAAAATGTTATGCACATCCATCAGTTTCACGGCCTTGGCCGAAAACAGGTCTCGAGCGTTCAGGCAGGTGATATCTGTGCGATATCCGGGCTTGACCCGGTGGAGATCGGTTGCACTATTGCCTGTGCGGATAAACCTTCGCAGCTTGTGGTTATTGCAGTAGATGAGCCTACGATGACAATGACGTTCAGGGTTAACGATGGGCCTTTCGCGGGCAGAGACGGCAAATACGTAACGGGCAGGCAGATTGGAGATAGACTGCAAAAGGAGCTTGAGCAGAATGTTGCATTGCGTGTGGAAGCCGGGCAGAGTCCTGAAGAATTCAATGTGTCCGGCAGAGGGCTGATGCATCTGGGGATTTTACTGGAGAATATGCGGCGCGAAGGGTATGAGGTTTGTGTTGGCAAGCCGAGTGTCATCCTGAGAATAGTCGACGGTCGGCGCCATGAGCCGATAGAATTACTGGCGGTGGACTGCCCGTTGGATTGCCAGAATTCCGTGATGAGTCTTCTCGGCGACCGCCGAAGCGAAATTATTAAGATAGATGCAAAAAGCGGAGCCGGCGGCTTTATTCATATGGAATTTATGATACCATCGCGTGGTCTGTTCGGCCTTCATGCAAGGATGATGAACGCAACCTCCGGCAGAGCGGTCATGCATCATACTTTTGAAAAATATGAGCTGATGCGGGGAGCGATACCCCAGCGGAAGGCAGGGGTCATGATTGCGACCGCTGCGGGACAAGTGACAGCTTATGCGCTCGATGCTTTATACGACAGAGGGACCTTTTTTGTTGAAACCGTGGAAAAGGTATATGAAGGGCAAGTGGTCGGGGAGCACTGCAAGGAAAAAGATATACCTGTCAACGTCGTGAGAAGTAAGCCGCTTACCAATATTCGGGCCTCGAGCAAAGATGAGTCGGCCCGTGTGAGACCTGCCAGAAAGATGAGTCTTGAGGCTTCGATGGAGTATATTCAGGAAGATGAGCTTGTTGAGATTTGCCCATCTTCGATTCGAATCCGTAAAAGGCTGCTGAAAGAAGCCGACCGCCGGCGTAACGGACGCAAAAATCCTCAGTAATATGCCGCTAATCCTGAAAAATGAGCCAACCGGCTCACGTCTCGAATACAGGGTGAGAGACGTCAATAAGGGGGGGGAAAGTCCCGCATCAAACGCCGCGGAGGCTTTAGCCTGACATGTAAGATATGGTTTTCACAGTACTCGGATCAAATCCCCCGATCTTTTAGCCTGAAAATACCCGTCACGACAATTTTTCATCATGTTTTTACCCAGAAGCATATTATTGTTAACGATCAGACCATCACAAACTATAAGACCTCTATAAGGCACCAATGCCGTCTCAATAATAGAACAATCTTCGACCATAGTCTCTATAGGTGACGTTAATCCCAATGCCGCAAAATACTGACCGGTTTCTATATATTGAAATGCATACCAACTCTTGTATTTCTTAAGGAAAATAAACTGTCCATAAATTGATTTACTAAGGGCGTTCTTAAAATCTTCCGCAATGCTTGTATATTCCGCTATTGACACTGAATTGGAATAAAGTGTTTTACGACATTCCGCAAACTCATCTATATCCTGAGGGCTTTTACCGCCGTTAACTTCAGCAAGTACTGCCTTGTAAGATGCTAAAAACTCATTTGCTATAGTACTATTTACCAACATTACCAATCCAGAATAACAATTACACAGTCTGTATAACAAGTTCCCGTTGCTTCTTCAATATTTATCCGCCGGAGCTTGTGCCCCAGGTACTTACCCCTTATGGGGGCGGACTCGTCCAATCTCTTTTTTTGAATGGTCGCGCCTTTTGGTGTTTTATGGCCGGCTTCTATAGTTTTCTAACTCAGCTTCGGTTAGTTCATCTGGAGGAACTAACCGGTAATGTTTTTCATAAGCAATTGAAACGCCATTTTTATCTTCTTCAAGAGAAAATAAAGCAATAAGATTATTCTCTGTGAATTGAGCAGCCACAGGAATGCAAATCAGATTGGGAAACTTTTCAGAGCACATTGCAAAATCTTGCTCGATTTGCACAATACCAAGCTGGCCACTTCCCCCCTTAGCTTGCACAGGAAGTACATATTGGACACCTTTCTTATCTACTCCTATATAAAGCTCATCTGTTTCAACTTGCCCCATACCTTTTACTGTAGTTTGTAAATGGTTTTGGAGAGAATAACAGGTAATCCCAGTAAAAATGTCGATTAAGCGATTATATCGAAGTTTTGCGAGCAATCCCTGTTCATCGTTTACTGCATATTTTGCTATAATTCCAGGCGTGGCGTCTAATATCTTCGTTTCTGACAACATATTATTAGGAATTATCCTTGGCATAGACACAAGTGCAAATTTATATTTTGCTTGCCCTGTAGGCCTAATAATCCATTCCATACCTTCTGAGGCATGGCTTTGAATAGAATCTGGTAACTGTGCTCTATAACGAAAGCTGTAAACAATATCACCAAGGTTTTTAGGCAATTTAATATTCAGTTCTGCTGCTGTTTTTACTAAATCTTCTCGTTCAAACGGCACTTCTAAAACTCCATCTGAGTAATGCTTTTCGAATATTCTCTCAATAAGTTGAGTATATCTGTTTTTTTTATTAGCCATACTTACTCCTTCAGCCTTTATGTCCCGGCCATCTCAATACAACAACTTCTTCTCTCATTTCTTTCTTTGTTGTCGTCGAAAAACGAGTTCTGAATAAATCAATACTTTCAACCTTAAAGCCAAGTGATTCAGCAATGTCAGCGAACAGCGATCCGGTACGAATCATTACTCGAAGATAAGATGCTTGGTCACCAACGACGTAACCCAAATAGGCATTTGCTTTTAAAAATGGTCTTAACGTGGCAAGATGACGAGCCATGCCACCAAAGTAAAGTCTGGTAACTTTACTGTATAATTTTTCAAATCCCGATGTCTTTCCAAGCTTAATCCGCCTTCTCTCTATCTTGGTAGCAATCCGCTGTATTTCCCCATGATTAGAAATCCATTTATCGTCATCATCGCCCTTGTAGACATTTCTTGTATTTGAGCGTAACAAGTTTTTCTTCAAAGCGCGTAACTCGTCTTTATCGTTTATAAAACCTAGTAATACAGACTCTAACCTTGTAGTTCTTGAATAATCCTTTTCATTGGGATAAGGTGGTGATGTGAATATTGCATCTATTGAGTTTGGCTCCAGAATATTTTGGAGTTGTCTTGAATCTGCACGATGTATAATGGCATAGCTATCCTTTTCAGGTTTTCTAAAACACAAGTCATCAACCATCCGTTTTATTTCTGAAATCCAACTTTCTACTACCGGTGCATCCTCCTTTTTGTTTCTGCAAACACCTACTTCCGGCCCAAAATGCAAGTTACTTGCATAAAGTACCATTGTTTTTGCAAAAGCCAATAATTCATGATTATATAGTCTATCATTTTTGAGTAATCTTATTTTATCTAATAAAATCAGTCCCTTATGCAAAGGGAGGGGACTTACGGAATTTTTTATCAGGAGGTTATGTGCATCTGGAGATAATGCTCGAAGATTCGTTTTACAATAATTACTTTCCTTTTTTGCTTCACTAGCAACCAGTGAGGCATGTTTCAATAGTTCACTGGGGTCTAATGACCAATCGACTTTCACAGTGCTAGCGAAGTGTGTCATTGGATTAGCCTCTATTCCAATACTGTTAATACCATGAAGCTTCGATTCAACTATAGTGGTGCCAGTGCCACAAAATGGATCAAGGATTGTACTATCGTTGTTTAATCCAAATTTATTTATATACTCACGAACCAAATGAGGGGGAAAGGACAGGACAAAACGGTACCAGTTATGAAAAGGTATGTCTGTATGGTGTAACTTGTTTGCTAAACCGTTGCTCTTAGCCTTTATCGGTTTTTTAATTGTAGAAAATAGTTCTTGCATATTATCTTTTATACGAACAATGCCATTTTAGTTTCGCAACTGGTCTCTGTCTGGTTTCGGAGTAGTTCGTTGCATCTGGCTAAGTATTTCAACTCTTTGGCTGTCCCCTTTACAATCTACTTATCTGCCTATAAGTCAGTCTGCTTAAAGGCAGTTCATAGCGGCATTATATCCATTACCAGTAAAACCACAACGGTATATTTAATAAACTTCAACGCAAGGTCAGGGCTAATCCTTCCCGCTGTTTGGCAACCGTTTTGTTCCCTCGTAGAGTTCATATTTCAGCAGGCGGCATTCTATTTTGCCGTTGTAGAATATCATACGGCGAGAGGCTTTGAGACCGACTTTTGCCGACAGTTGTTTGTTGCCTGTTAATAAATAGGCCGTGTAGCCGGCGCATTTATTTTTGAAAAAGTCACCGATGCGTTTATACTCTTTTTCGAGTGATTCAAGTTCGCCCAGCCGCAGACCGTATTCCGGATTAATGACCACAATCCCCTGGCCTTCCGGAACCTCGGTATCGGCGAAGTCACAAACATCAAATTCTATCAAATGTTCGACCCCGGCCGTTCGCGCGTTCTGCCTCGCCGCTTCGATAGCCTGTTCATCAATATCGGTGGCGATTATACGTTTTCGCAGCCTGTCCCTGCGGGTACTCTTGCGAGCATCGTTTCGTATTTCTTCCCACATCTGCTCATCAAAAAATTTGAAATGCTTAAAACCATAATTGCTGCGCAGGGTGCCGGCCGGCTTGTTCATCGCTATAAAAGCTGATTCGATGGCAAGCGTTCCGCTGCCGCACATCGGCAGCACGATATCCTGTGAACCATCATACCCCGTCGCCATGATAATCCCAGCCGCCAGCGATTCGCGAAGAGGTGCTATATGAGGCATCTTGCGATAGTTACGATCAGAAAGTTTTATCCCCGAAGTATTAAGATATATCCACGCCCTGTCGTCCTTCCAGAAAAGATTCACGACGGCTTTGTTTCTGTCCGGGCCGCTGTCAGGCCGCGAATCCGTCTTTTTGTTGATGCGGTCGACGATGGCGTCTTTGACCTTCAGGCTCGGATACATGCTGTTGTTGATCGACCATGTATCCACCCGCGAAAGAACGCACAGATACTCTTGGGGTGAGATGATATTTTCCCATGGCAGCTTACTGACCTGTTTGTAGAGCGACCCGCTGCTGCCGCAACGGAACTCTTTCAGAAGATAAAGGACGTTATAAGCGGTCCTTAGACAGAAATTAAGCTTCATACAATCGATAAAGGAACCGCGTGTGACGACACCCCCTGTGTGTCCGCTTACTATCTCAAAGCCTAATCCTTCGAGTTCCGCCTGCAGATAATCTTTCAGCCCCGGCCCACAGGTAACTAATATATTTTTACGCTCTTTTATATCCACCTGATTTTTTTACGTTCAGGCCAGGCTTTTGTCAACTCCAAAGCGGCCGATGCCCTGTCAACAGTTTTAATTTTTGTTTAGGTGATAACGACTTTTCGTGTATAATGCAGAAATTGCTCACTATGACAATCTGAAAATGGAAAGTAATTGCTTTTATAAATGAAATTCACCGAACTTAAATTAAAGCCCCAGGTATTAAAAGCCCTTAAGCAGCTCGGATACAGGGAATTGACCCCTATACAGGAAGTAACATTTCCACATATTATCGCGGGCAGAGACATGATCGCCCAGGCGGAAACCGGCTCCGGAAAGACCGCCGCATGTGGAATACCAATCATACAATCCGTTGATCCTGCGAAAAACCAGATACAGGCGTTAGTCATGGTACCCACACGTGAGCTTGCCCTGCAATACGTATCTGCCATCTCGGATGTCGCCAGGTTCACTCATATCACCCCATTTGCAGTCTATGGCGGATTTCCCATCGAGATCCAGAAAGCAAAACTGTCCCATGGCGTAAATATCCTGATTGCCACTCCCGGCCGCCTCATTGACCTTCTCCGTAACAGCACTTTGAACCTCTCGCACGTGCAGACCTTCATACTTGACGAAGCGGACGAAATGCTGAATATGGGCTTTATCACCGATATCGAATTTATTATTTCATGTCTGATACATGAACACCAGACGCTGCTCTTTTCTGCGACAATGCCGAAAGAAATTAAACGCCTGGCAAAAAAATACCTCAGGAATCCTGTCACTCTTGAACTTAATATCGACCAGATAGCCCCCCAAAGCCTCTGCCATCAGTTTCAGCAGACCACCGGACGCAGGAAACTTGCCTCACTACTTCAATACATAAAGGACACAAAGCCAACCCAGGCGATAATATTTTGTAATTCCCGAAGGAATTGCGAAAGTCTGTTTGATAAATTAAAAAAGGAAATTGATTCAGTTGATATCATACACGGAGGCATGGAACAGTCGAGGCGGTCGTCACTTTTCAATCGATTTAAGAAAAAGCAGCTCAAAATGATTGTTGCCACCGGTATTGTAAGCAGAGGTCTCGATTTCAGCTATGTAACACATGTGATCAATTATGATTTCCCTGACGGCCCGCTGGCATATACGCATCGGTCCGGCCGAACCGCAAGAATGGGAAGAAAAGGCTTCGCCCTCACATTCTTCAGCAACCATGATTTTCACACATTAAAAACAATTATAAAAAATAACAATATCGAACCCGTCTGGCTCTCTGCGCCCCCACAACTCAATAGTATCAGAAAGCCAAAAAATAGAGGCCGCCGATTCAGTCCCGGACGAAAAAGACGCTCAACAAAAACGCGTCGATAGCGTCAAAGAGGCAAAACCGGTCAGTAATATACGAGATGGATACGAAATATATACGAAATTTTTCGATTATAGCGCATATTGACCACGGCAAGAGCACTCTGGCTGACCGTATGCTTGAGTTGACCGGTACGATTACCTATCGGCAAAAGGCCGAACAGCTTCTTGACGATATGGATCTCGAGCGTGAGCGCGGAATAACCATCAAGGCGTCGGCGGTAACGATGGATTATCAGTACGAAGGTAAAACCTATATGCTGAACCTGATCGATACGCCCGGACATGTTGATTTTCATTATGAGGTTTCACGCGCATTGGCTGCATGTGAGGGCGGGCTGCTCGTGGTTGACGCCAGCCAGGGCGTTGAGGCACAGACTGTGGCGAATGCTTATCTGGCGATCGAAAATAATGTTGAACTTTTAAGTGTAATTAACAAGATTGATTTGCCCGCAGCGGATACGGATTTGGCCGCCGAAGAGATAAATCATATTATCGGGGTTGCTCCTAATGAATGTTTCAAGGTAAGCGCAAAAAGCGGAGCGGGTGTTGAAGAGCTGCTTGAAGCGATCGTGACATTTCTTCCTGCGCCGGAGGATAAAAGCAATCAGCCGACCGCAGCGCTGATTTTTGACAGCCATTGCGACCAGTACAGGGGAGTTATATGTTATGTTAGAGTTTTTGCCGGATCATTGAAGGTAAAGCAAAAGGTCAGCTTTATGCGAAGCGGCAGAACTTATATTATTACTGAGTTGGGAAAATTCAAACCTGAGATGACCGCTGTTGACGAACTTGGCAC
>JBARPZ010000322.1:0-3013 GCA_049643445.1 Sedimentisphaerales bacterium | reverse complement strand
AGTTTCTGGGGCCTGGTTTATCTTGGGATTTTTATTGGAGTAACATTGTTTCTTGACACTGTGGGGAATATTCTTCCTTCCTACTTTGCTTGTTTGTTCTGGCTTTTAACATTAGTTATAAGGATCTTTGTTGTTTTATTTATGTATTGGTACTTTGCCGAATGCGTGCGTGACAGCGCTGAGGGCGGATTGCGGGCGCCAAAGGTTATAGGAGATGTCCCCCCAGCAGTGGATATGTTCCGGCAGATGGTTGACATTGTCGGTTGTCTATTGGTTTTTTTTACTCCGTTTATTTTGTATGTTTTGATTGCCAGAAGAGCCGGCATAATCTTCTGGCTGTTATTGATATATGGGATATTCTTCTTCCCAATGTCATTGCTGGCCATTGTTGTGCATAACTCTCCTGCCGGTCTTAATCCACGATTAATCTACAACTCAATATCGAATACATTTCGTCAGTACTGTGGGCTTGTTTTACTGATTGTCGCGGCAATGTTGCTGATTGGTGTGCTCGGGCAGAAAGTGAAGGAATCAGAGCATTTGGCTATTCTTGTTCGTTGTGCGGGTTTTTACCTGTTGTTTGTTGCCGCCCATCTTCTGGGCAGGTTTTACTGGCGGTATCAGGAAAAGCTCAACTGGGAGGTTTAAGTTTTAATCCTGCTGTCGGATTTTTATGCTTTTTGCGTGGGCGTCGAGGCCTTCTGCTTCGGCCAGGCGGATAATGTCGGCGGCACTTTCAGCCAGTTTATCTCTGTCGTATTCGATAATACTTGTCGACTTGATAAAATCATTACTGGTAAGCGCACTGGAGAACCTTGCCCCTCCACCGGTAGGTAGTGTATGACTTGGTCCAGCCCAATAATCACCAACAGCAACGGGACTATAATCGCCTATGAATATCGCACCTGCGTTTTCGATTTTGTTGGCGACTTCTCTGCTTTCGTCTCCACATTGAATCTGCAGATGCTCAACCGCAAATTCACTTGCCTTATCAATAGCATAATCTAAGTTATTAAATACGGCAATTCCGCTGTATTGTTTCAGGCATTTGCTTGTTTCATCTGCCCTACTTAGTTGGCCGACCTGCTTTTTAAGCTCATCCAGGATTTTCTTGCCGACTTCGTCTGAATCTGTAAATGTCAAAGCGCTGCCTGGTGCGTGTTCAGCCTGGCTGAGCATGTCCGCTGCTACCCAGGCCGGGTTGGCTTTGTCATTTGCGATTATCAATACTTCGCTTGGCCCGGCTATTGAGTCAATTCCAACCTCACCAAAAAGCAACCGTTTTGCGGTCTGAACCCACATATTGCCTGGACCAACGATTTTATCAACTCCTCTGATTGTATCCGTTCCCGATGCCAAAGCTGCCACTGCCTGCGCTCCGCCGATTCTATAGACTTCCTTTATTTGCAATGCCCTGCAAATCGCTAAAATCACCGGATGAATGCTGCCTTTGTATCTTGGTGGAGAGACAACGGCAATTTCTTTCACTCCTGCCACCTGTGCGGGTACCGCTGTCATTATCACCGTCGAAGGAAGTGGAGCAGATGCACCCGGAACGCAGATGCCAACTCTTTTGATAGGCTTATATTTGATGCCGGTTTCTCCCGACAAGTCCGATTTGTTTCCGATGAATATCTTTGCTTGGTATTGCCGTACGTTTTCAATCGCTTTGTGAATCAAAGTCAAAAGGTCTTTGTCAATTTCCCTATGTGCTTTTTCCAAATTCTCCTTTGAGACTAGGAATTGCTCAGGTGTCAACTTAACATCATCAAACTTTTCCGTATATTCTGCAACAGCCTTATCACCGTGCTTCAAAACTTTTTCGATAATTTCAACTACTTCCTTGCCTTCATCGCTTCTGGGATTAAACGTCGCAGCCTGACATATTGCAATGCGAAGTTGTACTAATCTTTGATCGAAGTCTGGCTGTTTATATGAGATCAGGATTTTGTCGAGTTTGTTGGTCACAGTTTTCTCCTATCCCGGGAAGTTTCCGTGGCTGTAGACTCGTGTCGCTCTTTGGAGCAGCAGGTAGTCTTTGCCTTTGAATTTGGTTACAATCCCTGCTACTTTGAACCGCAGGGCCTCCGGCGCAGCCGACTGCTTGCGCTGGGCCAGCTCCAGTGCCTGGCAGGGCAGCAGTCGAAGTGACGTCTTTGCTTCCGTACGGCCAATGGCGTCAAGAACAAAGCTGACCTTGCGCCACGTGTCCTGTGCTCGGCGCCCAGACTCACGGATAAAGCCGCATCTGTCAGCTAAAATAGAATCCTGTTTTTGTCCTGGTTTTCTTTTATCGGCGAGTTCGGTTCCATTTTTTTCACCGTTTTTTTCGCGTGTTCTGTGGTCAATCCTTTTCTTTCTGTCCGGCAATTTATCTATTAACTCTTTCGGTATGGTTAATACATCGTTCGGCTCATTGATTTTCGGCCGGTTTTCCTGCTGTGGCGATTTTTGTGATGTTGACGATGGCTGTTCCTTTGTTTTGGCAAGGGGCAGAAAATAAGTTGGGAATATAAAGTTTTTGTCCCTGTATTGTGTGAGGCTGCCACCGAGCCTGTAACTTGTGACAGAACCGTTATTGGCATCGGCTATCATCCTTTCCAGAACCGATGACGGCAGCAGTTCCAATCTCGTTCCGGCTTTTATAAAGCCTCTGCCATTGCTCACATTTGAATCAAATTCAAAGAACCATCTGTCAAAGGTAGATTCTCGAGTAATCTCGTTGCTGTCGTGGATAACCAGCCTGCCATCGACGCCCGTTAGTACAAAGCCGTCCCGCAGCAGCATTTGGCGGGGTTTCGATGAGCGGAATCCTGATGCTATTGCTATAGCGCTGATAAAAAGTGCTAAGCTCGAAATTGTGATTTTCTTGCCCATGTTAGGAGTCAATAATCGATTCTACAACCTGCTCCGGTTCATCTGCGTGTTTTATGTATCGGCTGCTGTCAGGGTCGTCAGATGCAATCAAATCGAGCAGGGGCAGCCAAAAACCGCCTACAAGTATAATCGGTTT
>JBARPZ010000321.1:0-1813 GCA_049643445.1 Sedimentisphaerales bacterium | reverse complement strand
GAAGGGACTGTTTGACTAACCTCTTTCAGCGAATTGTTGAAGCAGCGTTTTTCTTCCATCCACTCGTCTTGTATGCCAGTTCTCAGCTTACTCAACAGCGTGAACAAATCTGCGACAATTATGTTCTAAAGAAAGGAGTACCTGTTATGGATTATGTAAAATTACTTTCACGAATTGCCGAGCAAGGGCTCGAAAAGACCTGGTTTCATGCAGTTGCCCTGTTCGAAGGCAGGCTCACACAAAGAGTTCGCTCACTGCTTGACCCGAAACATATCACTCAGACAAAAGTATCTCGCCGAGCGGCGGTTGTGTGCGCAATCGCCGTTATGATGGTATGTTTGATGTCCGGGGCAATTCGACTTGAAGCAAAGCCAAATGAGGACGATCCTGCCGCACATGCACTTTATGACAAAATGATTGAGACCCTGTGCAAAGCCGAGAGCCTTTCTTATAAAAGTGACTATAAATTTGAGGCTGGAGGCAAACTACTTCGAAGCTGTACATACACAGCCTGGATGAAAAAACCAAACTACGTTCGCATAGAAACGGATCGTGCAGCCGGCCCAAAAGCCGGTATCCTTATCGGCGACGGTGATTATCTCTGGATTTATTGGCTCGGAGAACGCCCAGCTTTTTCATTTGAAGACCGATTCGGGGTAAGCAGTGAAAAGACTCGGTTCAACGTTTACATAAAAGAAGCCACTCCCACAGGCAAAGATTCCATTAGGTATAAGACATCCCGGCTCGGCGCAGGCATGGGTGTACCTATAATCGATCCGAGCACGTTTCACGGTCATGGACATACGATTTCTAAGAAGCCTCAAATAGATGGGATCAAACGCATAGGTACAGAAAAAGTCGGAGATAAAGAGTGCGATGTGATTGGAGTACGTTTTAATAAAGGCCCAGAGATATGGCAACTCTGGCTTTCCAAAGATGACCATTTGCCCAGGAAGCTCAAACGGATATTGATGACAAAAAACAATGATATCATCATAATAGATGAGCTATGGTCGGATGTGAACGTCAATGCTGAAATACCAACGGAGAAGTTCGCCTGGACCCCGCCGGAAGGATGGAGCCGGTACCGTTTGCCCGATCCGGAAGAAGGACTTTTGAAGCCGGGTCAGGATGTACCCGATTTCGAATTACTCTCGGCTAACGGAACCAAAATCAGACTGTCGGACTACCGCGGCAAAATAGTTTGGTTCTATAGTTGGGGGTCTTGGTTGCCGCCCTGTCGGATGGAGATGCCTCATCTCCAGGAATACTATCTAAAGTACAAGGGCAAAAATCTGGTCGTTCTCGGTTTCAACTGTTCGGATAAAAAAGAGACTGCTTTGGATTTTATGCAAAAGAATTCAGTGACCTTCCCCAACGTTATTGATTCTTCGGATGCAGCCCAAAATTACACGATGAGCAGAGTGTTGCTGAGTTATATAATCGATAAAGAGGGAAAGGTAGTCGATGCCTGGTACGGATACGAGAAGGACCATAAACGAGCAATTGCGGCGCTTCAGAAGTTGGGATTGAAATTAAGATGATCCATAACCTGGCCTGCTCCAAAAAATTGGTCCAGTTTTTATGAGAGGATATTATGGGATTTGTGGTGTGCAGGACTATTTCAAAGCAGTGTATATTAGAAATGTCGGTTGACACTCGCCCTCTTAATTATTGTAGATATAATGCTGAAGGCTTTTTCTTCTTTCATCCACTTATATAGTACGCCAGTTCTCAGCTCGCCCGGCAGCGGGAGCAAATCTGTGACAACGATGTTATTCAGAAAGGAGCACGTATTATGAATTACACAAAA
>JBARPZ010000320.1:0-2634 GCA_049643445.1 Sedimentisphaerales bacterium | reverse complement strand
GCCTCATGGCAGTAAGGCGCCCCCCCAGCCGAATCGAACCTTTCGAAGGACTCCCGGACGTGCTGGATTACCGCCGCCATATTCAGCCGATACTCAACGAGCATTGTGTAAAATGTCACAACTACAAAAAGCGCGACGGACGCGTGGCTCTGACCGAGGATTTGGGAATCACATGGTCCCTCAGTTACTATATGCTTCTTGCCAAAGGGCAGGTGGCGGACGGTCGAAATGGTTACGGCAACCAGAAGCCGCGCACAATCGGCTCCTCAGCCAGCCGGCTTATGCACAAGATTGACGGCTCCCATCACGACGTTACCGTAACACCTCAACAATGGCGAACAATATGGATGTGGCTCGAGAGCAGCGCACCGTATGCCGGAACTTACGCGGCTCTGCGCAACGCCGCCGAGCAGGGTAGACAAAACAAAGCCGTGGCGGCATTCCATTCACCGGTTTTGAATGTTACGTGCAGGCAGTGTCATGGCCCGGGGAAGAAGGCCACCGCGATACCATACGGCTTGTCGAACGAAGAGCGGGCAAAGTACAAGAGACAGCGGAAACTGGCTCCGCACGAGCGTATTGTGCGCGATGACGATTCTCGCTTTTCCGCGCACGTCTTGCTCAACGCCTCGCGCCCGGATTACTCGCCCATGCTGCTCGGTCCGCTTGCCAAATCGGCAGGCGGCTGGGGCACTTGTGAACATCAGTTCAGCAGTAAGGACGACCCGCAGTATCGGGCGCTGCTTGCGGCGATGCAGAACGGCAAAAGACAGATGGACCATGTAGCCAGATTCGGAACGACGGCGTTCAAGCCAAACCGACAATACATTCGTGAAATGAAGCGATTCGGTGTTTTGAAGCCGGAGTTCAACCTGGATCGAGAGCCCATTGATATCTTTGAGACGGACCGGCAATACTGGAAGCTCTTCTGGTACCGGCCCCGGAGCGAGAAAAAATGGGCCTATCTCGACTGAACTTTTTGCCCAAAAGCAGGCCTTGGTCTAAATGGAGACCTTCGTCCGGCCAGTAGAATCGTATCAATTTTCAAAGAGACAACCAGAGTAAAGGGATTGCCAATTCGCATCTTGATGATTTCTTGTGTCTGCCAATCTTAATAAAGCATTTATTTTTCGCTCGAAGACTTATATTCCTCGGAGTTCACGAATACAAAGGACGAGGCACGTGCGATAAGGGACGTCCATTCTCTATCGACCGGCCTTTTACTTCTGGATTGACGGGACAGAGTATGTTGGATATTGTATGGTTAGCAGGTTTGATGTTGCAGTTAGTGACTTGATATAATGAAACGTAATATTGATTTTGATATTGTCGTGGTAGGCGGAGGGATTATTGGATTGGCTTCGGCTTACAGGATTGCCCGCGATCATCCTGGAATTTCAATCTCCGTATTGGAAAAAGAACAACAATTAGCCACTCATCAGACTGGTCATAATTCCGGTGTTATTCACTCCGGTCTTTATTATAAGCCCGGCTCGAATAAGGCAAAAACCTGCGCCAAGGGACGCAAAGAGCTTATAGCTTTCGCCAAGGAACATGGAATTCGGCACGAGATTTGTGGGAAGATAATTGTCGCAACGAAGGAAAAAGAGCTGGCAAATCTTGAGCAGGTTTACCATAACGGCCTGGAAAACGAAATAGAAGGTATCGAAAAAATCGGGCCGAACGAAATCAACGAAATTGAGCCATTCTGCCACGGCATAGCGGGCATACGGGTGGCCTGTACGGGTATTGTCGATTTCACTGAAGTAGCAAAGAAATTAGCCGAGCTGATAGAGACAAAAGGAAAGAATAAAATTCTGGATTCGCATGAAGTATTGGTTTGCGACACACATGATTATTTTACTAATGTTGTGACAAATAATGGGAATTTGGCCGCAAGGTATATTATTAACTGTGCGGGGCTTCAGTGCGACAGAGTAGCGAAGATGTGCGGGGTTGAGGCAAAGATGAGGATTGTCCCTTTTCGCGGGGATTATTACGACTTAACCGAGCAAGCGAAAGAAAAAGTTAAAAGCCTTATATATCCGGTCCCGGACCCACAGCTTCCTTTTCTCGGCGTGCATTTTACCCGCAGGATTGATGGTTCTGTCGAATGCGGTCCAAATGCGGTTTTCTCATTCAAGAGGGAAGGTTACGGCAAAACCGATTTTAGTTTGAGAGACTCCTGGGATGCGCTTTCTTATCGGGGCACGTGGAAAATGTTTCGCAGACACTGGAAATATGGACTTGGTGAATACACACGGGCCTTTTCCAGGAAACTATTCCTTAGACGGTTGCAAAGACTTATTCCCTCGCTTGGGGCTGACGATATAAAGCCCGGCAATGCCGGTGTTCGTGCTCAGGCAGTAGGATGGGACGGCGAACCAATTGATGATTTCAGAATAGAAAAACGAGAAGGCTCAATCCATGTTTTGAATGCCCCGTCACCGGCGGCAACCGCTTCGCTGGCCATTGGCGATTATGTAAACAAAATAGCTGCGGAGCACTTTAAGCTCAACGATTAAGGTTGTTGATATCTTCATTTCGCCCTATACGGATACGTGGTGGCCGCGACGAGTGCGGGACCGTATTGCTGCCACAGGCGTTCTGATTCAAACCTATCGGCATTTCTGG
>JBARPZ010000319.1:0-1582 GCA_049643445.1 Sedimentisphaerales bacterium | reverse complement strand
GTATACAAATTCCTGGTAACCGGACCCAATCCACATACGACTCCGGTGCCCTTTGGTACCAAACCACCAATTGTGGGCCATAGAGAGGACTCCTGGGCAATGGGAATATCCCATTGTTCGGCAATACCGGTCAGTTTTTTTGCCAGATGCCGATTACAGTTTCGCAGTTTCATCGGGGGGCGGTCGGAAGCCATTTGAAGGCTGTACTTGACCGTTCCATGACCAAGTATTTCCTTTATTTGTCTTTCAGCCGTATCAGCCATCTTTTCGTCGCCGTAACTGACCGAAATCGTCAGGGTTATACGGTGCGGCAACAACATAGGGTAAGACATTGACTTAATATCCGAAACGGCAACAGCCAGCCGGTCGTTCCGCGAAGACAATTCCATCATTTTGTCGATTTTTCCCGCCACCCATTGCAGAGCATCGGGATTCTTTGTCAGTTTTCCAAGCCGTTTGGGATTTGTTTCCACGCTGACAATATATTTGCGCTGCCCACGCCTCTGGATAACGATTTTGTTTTCAGGATTTCCGGGTCTCAGGACTAAAACTTGTTTGGCTTTGGCGGCAGCTTTTTGAATCAGCTCAGCGCTATACTGGCAGTCAAAACCTTCATCCGTGTAATAAAGAATCCCCAGAGGCATTTTGCGCAAACAACGAATGTTTCTTAATCCACGAAGAACATATTCCAGCACAACCAAAGGCGCACGTGAAAGCCCTATCCCCTCACCATACAACCACTCCGGATCTCTGCGAAAAGACTGGGATGGAAGGGTGCTTTCTACCGGCACATCGAGGTGACCGACAAGCAGTGTCCCACCTGCAAATCCCGCCTGTGTTTCCCAGGTTCTCACGAATGGAATATCGGAGAAATCTTGCGCCGATTTCAACCCAATGCTTTCCATGCTATCGGTAAGTTTCTTAAGCGCCTGCTGTATCCCGATCGGATCATTGGACCGGCTGTTCAAATTGGTCCAGTTTTCAATCCGTCGTTCAATATGGTCTCTCCGTTCAGTTAGAAATGTGTGGATGAGTGAACCGGGATCACTGTTTTTCAAATCGAGCTTACGGGGCCGAGGTGTCCCGAAGTATCGAGTGCTGGCGACTTCGACCAAACGGTTGATTACTGCGCTAAAATCCAGTCCTGCTTTGGCGGCACCTATCAAATATGAACCGTGCTCGCCCAAGCTCGGTAAACTGTTGACTTCTAATACATAGAGATTTCCCTGTTTATCCCGGCGCATATCCACCCTGGCACAGTCATAACAGCCGAGGACATCAAAGGCCTGCCGAGCCATCTTCTGTGCGTATTCATGCTGTTTACGAGTCAGCGATGCAGGGCATTTGTAACTGATCTGCCTTCCGGAACGGTGAGTTTTGTCCCCATAAGTGTAGATTCTTGGCCCCTTTCGCGGAAACACCAATTCAACGGGAGTAAAGATCTCAGGAGGATTATTGCCGATAAGGCCGACATTGATTTCTTTACCTTCGATATATTCCTCAACCAACGCCGGTTGCTTGAATTCATCGATAACAGCTTTAATTCCTTTTCGCAATTCATTTTGATTACGAACAATTTGAA
>JBARPZ010000318.1:0-9347 GCA_049643445.1 Sedimentisphaerales bacterium | reverse complement strand
GCTCAGCGATATGGTTGGCCTTGATTCGCTCAAAACTTTTCTTCTCGACCGCGGCAAGCTGTTTAGCACACACCTGCGCCAAATCCCCCTTAAGTGGCTTGTAGGGATCGTTGAAGTTATAGTCCGTTGCAGCCACCAGCAGTAGCGTCACGGCGTTGGCCTTGTTTATCGAGAAACTCTTTTCCTTTTCCGCAAGCCGACCACCATCGAGCTTGAGCCGAAGCTGAGTATGGTACTTAACGCCTTTGTGCTTGCCGCCCTGGCTAACCTGTCCGAACATAGCTAATGTATGTTCCCCAACACGTTTCACTTCGAAATCGTCGGGCCGATCCATGTCAACGTCCAGAGAGATACTGTCCGGCTTATCGGCTGTCAGACGCACGACGATGGCCTGATCGACCGCGCTGGCAAAGACTTCGCGTTTGTACGAAATTCGGTCTTTTGTAAATGTTGTAGTGGCTATCCCTGTATCCAAATCAAGCTTTCGTTTGTAAGATTCGCTCAAACCCAAACCAGTCGAAGGTCCGAGAGTCACCGAAGGCGTCATTCCTCCGGGCCCGCCTACGTTACCCACTACTACGGCGATAACATTTTTACCCGTTTTTAGATATTTGCTGATATCGAAGCTGTGCGGCCTGGAATAGTCTCTCGTCCTGCCGGCCTCTTTACCATTGACGTATATGATGCCCTCGTCATCAATAGGCCCAAGTTCCAAAAGGCCCGCACCATCCTTCAGATTTTTGGCGGTCATCTCGATGCTGCTGCGAAACACAGCCTTTTTGCCCGGCTGGACCGAAGCATTACCTTTGACGAACCTGCCTGACTTGGCGATTAACTCGTCCCAATTCGAATCATCGTAATCAACCTGTAAAGATTTGCTGTTTGCAGAATCATCCTCACCGCCCCGTCGCCAGTTGGCAAGGGTATATGACGTTGCGGCCGTCTCACCCGGCATCTGGAGCCGCAAATCACCGAGCGTTTGGTGACTGCGGGGCGATATCCGCTGGCCCATAACCTCACTTTGCATAATCCTCTGCGCTTCAGAGTACTTTCCTTCGAAGATGAGCTTTCTCGCTTCTGCGATATGCTTATATGCGCCCACGCGGTCCTGCGGCACTGGGGGACCTGCCCAGACGGTATCTTCGTTGAGTTGAATACGCTCACGTGTGGTGCCACCGAAGACCATCGCTCCCAGGCGACCATTCCCGACCGGCAGCGCTTCAGTCCATTTTCGAGCAGGCTGGTTATACCATAATTGCAGCCCGCTCCAGTCTTCTACACTGTAATCACTGTTTCGTAAATTACCTTTCACACACCCAACAAAGAATATACTTCCCGCAAAATATGCCAAAAGCATCACGGCCATTTTTGTTGTCAGGTCTTTCATCTTAAGCTCCTTTTTTATACCGTAAATGAACGAAATTCTTCGATGAGCAATTTCGTGTATTTGCCGGGCTTGCCGTCCCCGATGGTCTTGCCATCGAATTTGACTACGGGGACAATATCTTTGGTAGTGACAGCAATAAAAAGTTCATCTGAATCGCACGCTTGTTGTGGAGTAAATGATTTTTCGATAATTTCCAATCCGATATTTTTGCCCGCTTTGATTGCAAATATTCGCGTGATGGAGGGTAGAATATTAGCAGTAAGAGGTGCGGTTTGCATTGTTTGTCCGTTGATTGTAAAAAAAGTTGAAGCCGCCCCTTCGGTTATGAGCCCGGCCTCATCGACAAATATCGCCTCGACGCATCCCTTTTGCACGGCATCATGGCGGGCAAGAACATTCGGCAGCAGGTTCAGCGACTTGATGTCACATCTTTTCCATCGCCAATCCGGATGTGTCGACACGGCGATACCCTTGCTTTTCTCTTCTTTGTCATCGGGTGCTTCTGTGACTGTAAGAAAGAAATTTGGCTTCAGGTTGGAATTCCAGTCATGCTCTCTGGCAGCCGAGCCTCTTGTAATATGAAAATATATCCTGGCATTGGATATGCCGGCAGCCTCAAAGGCCTTGTGGACCCGGGCACGAATCAGGTTAATGTCTACTCTCTCGATGTTGATTCCGGCCAGGCTGTTGGCAAATCTTTGAAGGTGGTCTTCAAGGGCAAAAATCCTGTCGTTATAGCTCCGCACGACCTCATAAACGCCGTCGCCGAAATAAATCCCGCGGTCAAGGTAAATCGGCTCAAGCTCATCAACCGACACGATTTTATCCTGTATCATTGCCAACTGCATAAAATCACTCCCAAAAAAGCTAAAACCGGAATTTTAACTTCATATTGGATAAGTAGGATACAAAAATATTTGATAATTTGCTTTACAAAAAGAATTAAGTGCGTAAAATATTGCTTCTATTCGAGTTTTTAAACATAAAAGGTAAGGTTTTGAGAATGTATGCAGTAATTGAACAAGGCGGAAAACAATATAAAATCGCTGAAGGCGATTGTATTAATATCGAGCTGACCGATATTTCACCTGATGCAAAGACAATGGAACTGGACAAGGTCCTGTTGATAAATGATGACAAAAAGGTGAAAATCGGCAATCCCTATATCAAGGGAGCAAAGGTTGTTGTCTCATTTAACAACACGGCCGAGGAGTCTATGGTTAAAGGTGAAAAGCTCTACCCGACGCACCTTCGCAGACGCAAACACAGCAGAAGACGCATTGGCCACCGTCAAAAGTATTTAAAAGTTGTAGTAGATAAGATACAGGCCTGAGCAGATTGCGGTTCTGACAACTAATACCGAAAAAAAGCTGGATTATGGTTTTTGGTCTCGATTTTCCCCTGATATGAGCTTGTCGGCATAGGCTTGCCACTTGGCGGGGCCGTTTTCAATAAAATATTCGAACGACTTATCATCAACCAGTTGACCCAAAAGGGCCTTACGGTCAGCCTGGTCCGGCACGTCTTGAATAATGCGTTTTCGAAGTGCTTCCAGCTCGGCCAAAAATTCCCCGTTTTGGTCGGTAAAGGTCCCCTCCAGCTTTTTTCTTATATGACCTGCGTAGGCGGGACAGTACCCTTCGGTTCCGATAGCTATCTGAAGCTCACCGCGTTTCACTACCGCCGGCACAAAAAAATCGCAAAGCTCCGGCTGGTCGACAACATTACACAAAATCTCCAGCTCCTGGCAGTCCTTATAGATTCTCCTGTTGAGCTGCTGGTTGTTTGTTGCAGCTATGGCAAGCACCGCACCTGCCAGGTAGTTCTTGGAATATTTGGACTTTACTAACTCAGCTTCACTGCGTGCACAAAGAGCCGTCAGCATATCGTCAACGTGCTCAGCCACTACAACCAGCCGCGCTCCAGCGGCCAGCAGCGATTGGGCTTTTCGCACAGCGACAGCCCCCCCACCTATGACGACCACACGCCGACCGGCCAGTTCGAGAAATATGGGATATTTAGCCATGATTCTATTATTCTATCTATCGATTTACTTGATAGCAACATCCAAATTCAAAAGAAATTAGTGGTCAAAATCTGACAGTCGCAGTGGTTTCTGTGATGATATAATTACCTCGTGAGCAACAGTTTTGGCTTCATTTTCTGCAGCCATTCGGGCAGTTGCTCACGGGTTATTTTATCCCACAAACCTTTTTTCTGTCTGCGGGCACTGCCTTCCAACAGCTCGTATTTGCGATAAAGGCCGTGGCGAAAACGCAGGTCGGTATAGGCAAAACCCTCAGTTATAAGAACTTCATTCAAAAACCTGCTATCGGGTAGTTGGATATAGGCCAGCAGTCGACCATATTTTCCCCTGGTACTATGTTCTTCCAGATAAATTGTGACCTGCTTTCCGAGGGCTGATTCAGTAGTAAATTCAGTGGCCTCCGGGCCGAAATACATGACGCTGCTATATTGGCTTTTGGTCTCCGGCGAATCAACTCCCCACAGTCTTATTCTCGTGTAATTTTTATTTGCATCGGGAATGTCTATATCAATGGTGTCGCCGTCAACGACCTTTACGACAGTGAACATTTTTTTGTGATATTTTTCAAGGTCGTAGGTTTTTGCTTGTTCTTCGGATTTGGGTCGCTGCTGCCATCTGCGTTTGAGCGGGCTGTGGTCAAGCCAGATAAAAATGGCCGCCAGAAGCAGGCACAGGGTAATTATACCCGCTTTCCGGCGTATGCTCATCGCATAAGCAGTTGTCTTTTTTTCAGCCAGGATAAGTTTGTCAATCCTTTTTGCCCCGGTCTTGTGCCGGTTTATCCAGCTCGAAAGCGAAACACAGGACCTCAAGGGCTTTCTCGGCCTCGTCTTTGTTGACAATGCAGCTGATGCGAATTTCGCTGGTGGTAATTGAATCGATATTGACTTTGGCTTTAGCCAGGGCACTGAACATCTTATCTGCGACGCCATAATGGGTTCGCATACCCACGCCGACTACGGAAATCTCGGCAATATCATCGCGTACAAAAATGCGTTCGCAATGTACCTCATCTTTGATTTCTTCTACGGCTTTTTGGGCCGCAGCTAAATCGGATGCGCCGATCATAAATGAGAGGTTCGCCTTTTTGGCGCTGACTTCGGTTTGAACGATGTCATTGACTACCACTTTGGCATTTGCAAGACAGGCGAAGATTTTCGCCGCATTACCCGGAACGTTATCAACCCCGACAAGACCTATCTTGGCCATATCTTTTTGTACTGTTGCTCCTGAAACTACTACACCTTCCATTTCTGGCACCTCATGAGTAATTATTGTTCCATCTTGTTCTTCGCTGCTGCTTCTTATGTGCATCTTGATATCATATTTCTTACCAAACCCAACAGCCCGAGGATGTATAACACCCGCCCCAAGGCTTGCCAGCTCCAGTATTTCATCATAGCTAATCTCTTTTATTTTCGCAGCATTCTTAAACATTCGTGGATCGGTCGTGTGGATTCCGTCCACATCGGTATATATTTCGCACTCCTCGGCCCCAAGGGCCGCAGCAAGCGCTACTGCGGTAGTGTCTGAGCCGCCTCTGCCCAGCGTCGTTATATTTTCATGCTCATCTACGCCCTGGAAGCCTGCGACGATAACAATTTTACCTTTATCTAACTGTTGATGAATTCGCTCGGCTTCGATGCTTTTTATCCGTGCATTTGTATGTACGCTGTCGGTAAGCATTCGAATCTGCCCGCCGGTAAAGCTGATAGCATCATGACCCATAGCATCGAGGGCCATAGCGATAAGAGAAACTGTTTGCTGCTCGCCTGTACTTAGCAGTTGGTCCATCTCGCGTTTGGGTGGATTGGGATTGAGCTCCAGAGCGTCGGCAACAAGCTGGTCTGTCTGTTTGCCGCGGGCTGAAGCCACCACTACAACCTGATAACCGCTCTTTGCCGTCTTGATTACTCGCTCAGCGGCCCGGCGAATCTTTGTCGCATCAGCGACCGAAGTACCACCAAACTTTTGCACAATTATTGCCATTGTTAGCCTTTACACGTGAATTGTCTATTGAATTCGGCTTTAACAAACGTTCCCTTTAACTTTTTAGGAAGTATTCCATAATTTCAAAACCATTGTCTATTTTAAATCCTGACTCAGCAGCGTTGGCCTCGCTAAAAGTTGTATGCAAAATGCCGCTGATATTATCACCTGCCATCGCAAATGGGACCGGCTCAGATGAGTGTGCCTTGCTTGAGACCAGCGTTGGATGGTCCGGCATTACGAGTATTCGCCAGCTTTCGTAATTCTGCATTGCCTCAAGCACAGGCCCGACAATATACTTATCAATTTGCTCGACGGCTTTTTTCTTCATCTCGGCATTGCCGTTATGAGATGCTTCATCCGGCGCTTCTATGTGGACAAAAACAAGGTCGTATTTGTCGAGGGCTTCTATCGCAGCAGAGGCTTTGCCCTCATAATTTGTATCGACAAAACCGGTGGCGCCCGGCACCTCTATCAGGTCAAAGCCAATCAGCTTTGACAGGCCCCTCGCCAGATCGACGGCAGTTATAGTGGCGCCTTTGATTCCAAATCGCTTTTTAAAACTTTCCATTAGCGTTTTCTTGCCCTGTCCCCAGAGCCAGATGGAGCTGACCTGATTTTCGCCTAAGTCTCTTCTGACCCTATTAATGTCGTGATTGCTGAAAAGTTGCTGCGAACGAGCCATTAAATCGATGAGCATTTCGGCACTTTTGCCGCGGGGCAAAATCTTTTCTATCTTACGTCCTATGCAATCGTGCGGCGGATATGTCTGAACGTCGAAATCCTCACCTTTGAAGACTAATAAATGCCGGTAGCTTACGCCCGGATAAAGCTGACACTTCTCATTGCCTAATTGTTCGTTTAACTCTATTATCAGTGCCTTTGCCTCTTCAGTGGAGATATGTCCGGCACTGTGGTCGGCCATCTTGCCGTCGGCAATGGTAACCAGATTACATCGGAAAACCCAGTCGTCTGTGGATAGCTTGATATTCCGTGCCACCGCCTCTATTGGTGCTCTGCCGGTGTAAAACGTACGAGGGTCATAGCCCAGCAGGCTCATTTGAGCAACATCACTGCCGGGTTCCATATCCTCAGGAATTGTCCGGACAAGGCCCTGCCTGCCCTGCGTACTGATTTTGTCCATATTTGGTGTTTCAGCGGCTTCGAGCACGGTTCTATTACCGAATTCTTCGAGCGGCTCGTCCGCTGCACCGTCTGGAACTATTATCGCGTATTTAGTCATCAATTCTTATCCTCTGGGATATCCACGATTCTTATGCAGACAGGCTTTCCGCTGAGAACGTCCAGTTCTGCGAGTTCACCTAATGCAGCCGTAACATTCTTCTCCTGAGTTGGATGCGTTGTGATTACGACCGGAACAGTATTGTCGGGCCCGTGACCTTCGTGCTGTAATGCACCGGATATACTTATCTGGTTGTCGCCAAGCACCTTGCTATAGCTGGACACCACCCCCGGCTGGTCCTTTGCCAGAACCCTGATATAGAACCTGCTTATGGAATTGCCGATTTTCTCTATCAGTGACCCTATTTCACTCCTCGGTTTAAGATTCAGGTGCCGGAAGGTCCTGGCGGAATTGCCGATAGCCACATCGATAATATCTGCCACAACCGCACTTGCGGTTGGCATCATTCCTGCACCCCGCCCGTAGTACATTACCTGCCCGACCGCACTGCCGAAGATACTGATAGCATTAAATGGGCCGCCTACACGGGCAAGTGGACTATCTTTGGCAATAAATGACGGATGAGCCCGCAGTGAAACTCTGCCCTCTTCATCCTTTTGTCCGATAGCCAGCAATTTCAGGATATAACCCATTTCACCGCCGTAGCGAATATCGGCCTTTGATACTGATTCAATACCCTCAACGAAGATGTCCTCAAGTGAGATTTCGTACCCGAACGCAATGGAAGCTAATATAGCCAGTTTATGGGCGCTGTCCCCGCCGCTGATATCGAGCGTAGGATCTGCTTCAGCATAGCCGAGTGTTTTAGCTTGAGCCAGTGCCTCGGAGAACTCCTCGTCTTTGCTGGTCATCTCGGAAAGGATATAGTTGCATGTTCCATTTACGATACCGTACATTGCGGTGATATTATTTGCCGTCAATCCCGTTCGGATAGCTGAAATAATCGGTATGCCACCTGCACAGCTGCCTTCAAAGGCAATACATCGATTGTTCTTGTGAGCGGCCTCATAGAGTTCATTGCCGTGCTCAGCCAATAAGGCCTTGTTGGCGGTCACCACGTCTTTGCCCGCCTTGAGCATCTTGAGCTGGATGTCTTTTGCCGCATCGGTTCCACCGATAAGTTCGACACCTATTTGAATGGTGTCATCATTTAGGACTCTGTTTATATCATTCGTCAGGATGCCTTTCGGCAGCTTTACTGGCCGCGCGGACTTCGTGTCTGTATCAACGACGCAGGCCAGTTCAAGACGCACGCCGGTTTTAACCGCGATTCGCTCGGCTTCTTCCAGTATCAGCTTTGCAACACCGCAGCCGACCGTGCCAAACCCGACAAGCCCAACTCTTACTTGTTTCTCAGCCATAAAAGCACCTATTGTCATTCACTCTTTTCTTGATATTCCCGCTTTTCTTGTAATTCCGAGCGCAGCGAGGAATCTATTTAGCCTGTAGTTTTACCACAGGTTCTATTTTTTACAATATCTTCGGCTCGTAGTCTATGAATTCAACAATAAATCGTCAATAATCAACAATCAGTTAATTGTGGTCAAGTAAAAACTGCCAAATAACTATTATAAGCAAGTGAAATAATCAGGATAATCTCTGGGTGTTCACGATCCTGGAGAAATCGTCAGGATCAGCAAAGGAATTATGACCGTTGGGATTGTATTTGGTGAGCATTTTTATTGTGGCAGTGAATTTTTTATCGAGGCCCGCGATGAAACAATCCGGAAGATTTTGTTCAGGCTTCAACAGTTGGATTTGGTAGGCGTGCAGAGTCAATCGCTCGATAAGCGGCTTTTCGGTCTGGTCCCGGGCGAGTCTGTAGTCTGTTTTGAAATCAGATAAAAATAAAGGTCTGCTGCTGCCATAGAACGGATCAATCGCCAAAGGCAATCCGATGTGAGGCAGATGAACACGAATTTGATGGGTCCTGCCCGTTACGGGGCTTACCGACAGTAACGCCACAGAACCGAAGTCAGCAAGCAGTTTCCAAATAGTTGTCGCCTCTTTGCCTTTCTTGTGTGCTATACACATAAGGCCTGCCTTTTTATTCCTCTGCGTCAGGGGCGCTTCGACCCTGCCTTGCTTACCCGGTGCTATGCCGGTCACGAGAGCCAGATATGTCTTTTTGACAAGTCTACTCCTGAAATAACTTGTGAAACGGGTTTGTGCCTCGATGTTCTTAGCCAGAATCATAACACCGGAGGTGGCCTTGTCCAGCCGATGGATCAGACGCAATTCGCTGCGTATTTGTGGCCCAAGCTGATCGCCGAGTATATCGGCAAGCTCCGCGGCTCCGGTGCGGTCCTTGGTAACCGATACTCCACTCGGCTTGTTGATGATGATAACGTCATCATCATGGTATATTATTTGGACTTGTACTGTTGCTATATTTACTTCCGTTGGCCAATAAACTGACTAAACCTGTTCCTAAATGAGTATTTTGCATTTCTGTCCAGGATTCTACGGGTTGGCGATACCGGGTGAAGGTGTGGCCGCTTTCCAATTGATTACGTCATTGCCATAAGCATTCGGGTCTTTACGCGAAAGCGATTTGCCAAGCCCGTCCGCCTCGGTAGGCCAGAGGTCAACGCCGCCGGGACAATCCTCAGGATGTGAACCATCACTGTAAGTTACCCTGTCAATACGGATATAATGACGCGTGCCAAACTCATCAGTATCGCCGGGCATACCAATCTGCAGCCTCTCCCCGGCGTTGC
>JBARPZ010000317.1:0-7454 GCA_049643445.1 Sedimentisphaerales bacterium | reverse complement strand
TTCGAGCGACCCTGCTGGTATTATAAGTACACATCCTCCGGGATACCCATTTCTTATTTTCGTAGCTCATAAATTCACGACTCTGTTTGCTGATAACTCATCAGTATTTGCCTGGATATATACGGCATAAAGCGTAACGTTGTTATGCAGATTGATCACGCTAATTCCTTTGTATTGTATAGGAAAGTTTTTGGTTGGAAGCAAAAGAAGTTTCTGGGCAATTCTTGTCCTCATAATGTTGCCTTATCCCGCAGAGTATGGAAGTGATGCATTGAGAGATTGGCCGCACATGCTGTTTTTGGCTTTGGGCTTTCTGTTTTTGCTTTGGGGCGCAGAGCGAGGCAAATGGTGGATTTTTGGAATGGTCGGTTTGGTTGCAGGTCTTGGATGTATAATTCGGCCTGAGTGTGTTCAATTAGTGGTATATGGTGTTTTGTGGTTGATGGTTAGGTTGCTCAAGCCAAAATGTAATATGAGCAGACCCAAACTACTCTGTGTGTTATTAATTCTACTCATTGGATTTGCTCTTCCTATAGTCCCCTATGTAATAGAAGCAGGAAGAATCCTCCCGCCCAAATTGGAAGAACTCGTTGTTTCTTCTAAAGAAGGCATCACTCCTTTTGTTCAGGCACTATCGGAAAATGAGGTAAGCGTTGAGAGTAACGACCGTGTATATATCATTCTGAACTCACTCGGAAACATAATAAAAGCGTTCGACAGGCTCATCAGAAGAATCAGTGAAAATCTAATGTACTTTTTTGTGCCGGCACTGCTGATTGGCATTTATTACCGGTTCCGCAAACAATCCCGGCCAACAGACATAGAGAGGTTTTTTGTGACTGTTTTTATAATACTTAATGTTATTGTCATGATTTTGCTGTATTGCCGCTATGGATACATAAACAGGAGAAATTGTTTGCCGCTGGTTGTGTGCTTAATTTTTTATGTTGTAATCGGCCTGGAAGTGTTGAGTGGCTGGCTGGGTGGCAGAAATACGCAAAGCCGCTCAGAAGCTGATAGAAATTCACGGCGCTGGTTTTTCATTTTGTTGGCAATTGGAATTGGGATTTGTTTACCAAAACTTTTTCGTCCAAACAGGATAGAGAAGAAACATTACAGGGCGGCAGCCCGATGGCTGCGAGAGAAGTCCGGCCATCGGGACTTGATCGTGACATTTGACAATCGCATCACTTTTTACGCAGAGAGGGAAGAAATGCGGATTACTGATGACATCCCGTCCAACACTAAATATTTAGTAAGAAGATTTAGAAGCAGGGAGAAGATGCTCGCGTATGAGGGGGTGGTTAAAGAACGATTTTCTTTAGTTAGTCAGCAGCGGAATGGAAATTCCATTATAGCCATTTATGGAGCTGTAAATTAACTTGAATTGAAAGGACAGGTTATCTGTGAAAAGGCCCGGTTGAACAAAACGAGTCCACATAACCGGCCGATCTCTAACTGCGCGTATCGAGGCGGTGCTTTTACGCAAAAGACACTAAGGCTTTAGTAATTGGCAAAACTGTTTAGTTGTTAGCGTGTCATCAGTCATTTGTTAAATGACATAAAAGCTTGTTTGTACGTTGCCCCTTCCTATATAAAGTATAAGCCATTTATATCGAGAAGCGAGAAATGTAAACCGGAATTTAGGGGCAAAAACGATAGAAATAGGACGACATCCAAAGGATGGTTATGCTCAGGAAATGCGCGTTCGTATCTGGGTTTATGATTAGGTTTATATTGTGATGCGCGCATTGCAAGGATTGCACGGATTAGCACGTTTTTTATCTTTCCCTTTTCTATTCTTTTGTGGTATTATCTGCTTGGCCCAATTTCTCTGTCTTTTTATGTTTTGCAGATACGAATTTGATATGGGCCATAGCACTTTACAGTTATGACCTGAGTGCCAATGAGGTGGCGGCGCTCTATGAGGATTCACTCGCGGCTTTGGCCGGACAAGCTGGAGCAGAGGAGAAGTAATCTCTGACGGAATATGAAAGAGTGACATAATGGTCCTCCTTCAATGGAGGGCACAAACAGGCCGGGCTTCTTAGCTCGGCTTTTTTTATCCGGTTTTTGGCTGAATAACATATTTTTCACCTCGCTGTGTTTAATTTTGGCAAAAAAGTAAGTTTTTGGGTAAAAAATATACTGCTGCGTTGTCCTACTAATAGACAATCGATTGTTATGATATCAGATAGACGAAGCATATATGATTGAAGACAGTAAAAAGCTGCTATACTGTTTTTTATGTGTTTTCCGGCTATCCGGCGAGGAGGATAGCTAAAATGCGTTTCTTTTAGCACTTCTCCTGAATTGCCATAATGCAAGCGAGGCTTAATAATGCACAAAAGCGGAAAAATAGGCACTTTTTATTAGGAGGCTGAAAAATGGGTAGTACAACAAATCTGAGAACATCCCTGATAATGGCAGTGTTTTTGATGGCTATGGCGTGTACGGCTGCGGGAGAGGTCATCTATGTAGATGATGATGCCTCTCTCGGCGGTAACGGACAGAACTGGGCGACGCCTTACAGGTATCTGCAGGATGCCTTGGGTGCAGCCGTGTCCGATGACGAAATCCGGGTGGCCGAGGGTATTTACAAGCCGGATCGGGGTGGTGGGAACGCGCCGAGCGACCGATACGCGACGTTCCAGCTAAAAAACGGTGTCGTTATCACGGGCGGCTACGCCGGGTTTGGTGAGCCAGATCCCGATGCACGGGATATCGAGGTGTATGAGACCATTCTGAGCGGTGACCTGTTTGGCAATGATGGGCCGGATTTTGCCAACAACGGCGAGAACAGCTACAACGTCGTAACGGGCAGCGGGGCCAATGCCACGGCCGTATTAGACGGCTTCACCATCACGGGCGGCAATGCCAATGTGGGCTCTGATATCCCCGCAGGTATTGTTTCTCACTGGAAGTTTGATGAAGGCCAAGGCTCAATTGCATACGATTCAGCCGGTAACAACCATGGAAATGTCTATGGAGCACAATGGACAACCGGCCAACTTGGCGGAGCGTTAGACTTCGATGGGTTTAATGATTACGTCGATTGTGGCAATAATGCGAGCTTGGATATTAATGCTGAGGTTACAATTACAGTGTGGGTAAAAACAAATGATGCTGGTAATTTTCAACACAACCCCTATGTAACGAAAGGTGACCGCAGTTATGCGATAAAGCACTATATGGATAATAGCTTACAATTTTTCATCTACGATGGAGAGTGGAATGTAGCTTGGTTCGGTGTAGACAGTTCATTTAATGGTTTCTGGCACCATTTGGCTGGAACTTATGATGGAAGTTCCCTTAAGTTATACGTTGACGGTCAATTAAGAAAGACTACTGCTCATGTAGGCTCCATCGCCAGCAGTGGATACAGTGTCAATATAGGAAGAAACGCTCAGAATACCGACCGTTTTTACGACGGCCTGATTGACGAAGTTGCAATCTACAACAGGGCCTTATCTGCTGGAGAGATCCAAGAACTTTACTCTTCTATAGGTGAAGGTCGCAATTACGGCGGCGGGATGTATAACGAATCCGGCAACCCGACACTCATCAACTGCACGTTCAGCGACAACTTGGCCAACTATGGCGGCGGGATGTTCAACGACAATAGCAGCCCGACAATAACGAACTGCACGTTCAGTAACAACTCAGGCAGTGCTGGCGGAGGGATGTGCAACCTCATGAGCAACTCGACGGTTACCAACTGCACGTTCAGCGGCAACTCGGCCAACAGCGGCGGCGGGATGTACAACTATGAAAGCAGCAGCCCGACGGTGACCAACTGCACGTTCAGCGGAAACTCGGCCATCAACGGCGGCGGCGGGATGGACAACGGCTGGTTCAGCAGTCCGACGCTGGCGAACTGCATCCTCTGGGGTAATACCGCACCAATTGGACCACAGATACACAACGACGGAACAAGTTGGGCAATTGTTGAGTACTCCGATATTCAAGGCGGCTGGTCGGGCGCAGGTAACATAAACGCCGACCCATTATTTGTGGACCAGGCCATCGGTGACTATCATCTGCTGCTCGGTTCGCCGTGCATCGACGCGGGCGACAACTCAGCCGTTCCGCCATCGGTCGTTACCGACCTCGATGGAAACCCTCGCATCATAGACGGCACTGTCGATATGGGAGCATACGAGGGTTCCCACCAAGTCTTTTTACTAAGCGCCGAGTCGGTCATCGTTCCGGAAGGAGGGACAGCAACGTTTACGGTAATGCTGGCGGCGGATCCTCTCGAAACTGTTGAGGTAACTGCAGCTGTCGAATCAGGTGACCCCGACATCACGGTCGAGTCGGGAGGATTATTGACTTTTGACTCGACCAACTACTCGCAGCCCCAGACAGTCACTCTTGCGGCTGCGGAAGATGTAGACGAGCTGCATGGGTCCACTCTGATTTTGGTAAGTGCGCCCGGGGTCTATCCCGCCAGTGTTACCGCGTATGAATTAGACAGCGAAGGCCCAACTGTGTTATATGTCGATTGTTACGCTCGCGGCGCAAATGACGGCAGCAGCTGGGAGAATGCCTTTACTGACTTGCGAGAAGGAATGAGCTTTGCGGCAGGAACCTTCTGGGTCAGGGAGATCCGTGTGGCACAGGGAGCTTACTCTCCCGAGGGTCCACTGCCGGATATTCGTCGGGCAAGCAATCCGAATCCAGCCGATGGCGCAACAAGCGTCAGTAGAACAGCTGACTTGAGCTGGACGGCCGGCCCTGATGCCACATCGCACGATGTGTACTTCGGAACGACCAGTCCGCCGACATTTGCATACAACCAGACTGCAACAACATTCGACCCCGGCACAATGGCTTATTACACTACGTACTTCTGGCGTATCGACGAGGTCGGTGCATATGGTACAATCACCGGTACAGTCTGGAGCTTCAGGACTGCTGGGGGCGGTCCTTCGATGCCACCTCCGCCACCGCTCGACCGGAGAGCCACATTCCAGCTAATCAACGGTGTAATTATCAAAGGCGGCTACGCCGGGTTTTATGAGCCGGACCCCAATGCCCGGGATATTGAGCTATACGAAACCATCCTGAGCGGCGACATTGGAATTGTCGGCAATAACTCTGATAACAGCTACCACGTAGTTACCGGCAGTGGGACGTATGAAACGGCCGTATTGGATGGCTTTACTATTACGGGAGGAAACGCTAACGGTTCCTTGGAAAATAGGAACGGCGGCGGAATGTATAACTATTCCAGCAGCCCGACGCTGAACAACTGCATATTCACGGGAAATTTTGCAGCCGGTGAAGGCGGCGCGATGTACAACAGCATACAGAGCAATCCGACTTTAACCGGCTGTACGTTTAGAGCCAACTCGTCAATAAACGAGGGAGGCGCTATATCCAACAGGACAAGCAGTCCAACGATAACCAATTGTAGCTTCATCGACAACTCGTCGAACTATGGCGGTGGGATATCCAGCTGGCCAGGCAGCCCTGTTGTGAGTAACAGCAAGTTCAGCGGCAACTCGGCTGAATTTGGTGGCGGGGCAGTCTTCAACTCTGACAGCAGCTCTACATTGACCAACTGCATATTCAGCAATAACTATGCCGAAGCATGGGGCGGCGCAATCTGCAATCTGAGCGGTATTATTCTGCAGGATAATTCGGGCTCTCTTGCCGGAGAGACGAACAACGAAAACAGCATCCCGTTGTTTGCCGACTACACGTTCAGCGGCGACTCATCCGGCTATGAGAGCAGCGTAAATACACTGTCCGACAGCTCAACAATAGCCGACTGCACATTCAGCGGCAACTCGGCGATGGCCGGAGGCGGGGTGTGCTACATAGGCCAGAGCAATCCGAGCCTGGATAATTGCACTTTCGTCGGTAACTCTGCTATAATCGGAGGCGGATTAGTCGGCGCCATGAGTACCATGACCATAACCAACTGCACGTTCAGCGGCAACTCGGGCGAGTATTATGGCGGCGCGTTCTACAACGAGTCCGGTAGCGCCACAATAATCAACTGTACATTCAGCCAAAACACCTGCGGTCTCTACGGCGGCGCAATAAACGAGTACATGAGCAGCTCCTCTCTGTACAATTGCCTCTTCAGCGGAAACACCAGCAGTCTCTACGGCGGCGCGATGTACTATTGGTACGAGTCCAGTCCGCAAATGTTTAACTGCACGTTTGCCGGCAATACGGCACCCAATGGAAACGCCATAGCGTGCTCTGTGCCCGGAGGTGGCGGGGCACCACCGAGCACCGTTCGCGCATCGAACTGCATCTTCTGGGACGGCGGCGGGGAAATATTGAACGACGACCATTCGTTCATCATGATTACCTACAGCGATGTTCAGGGTGGCTGGCCGGGCGCAGGTAACATAAATGCAAATCCGCTATTTGTGGACCAGGCCATCGGCGACTATCATCTGCTCCCCGATTCGCCTTGCATAAACGCCGGCGACCCTGATTATATAGCCGAGCCTAACGAAATAGACCTTGATGGCAAGCCCCGCGTAATCGCAGGCCGAATCGATATGGGAGCTTATGAGTTCAATCACACACCCGTCGCCGATGCCGGGCCTGACCAGCTTGTGGAATGCGCGTGCAATACCAATGAGGGGACAAAGGTTACATTAGACGGGACCGGTTCTTACGACGCGGATGGTGACCCGCTAACCTTTACGTGGACGGGGTCTTTCCTTGAGAGTCCCGCACATGGCGCTGCGCCGACCGTCACGTTAGATAGCGGATGCCCGGATGATTATGTGATAACCCTGATTGTTAACGATGGAATAGAAGACTCGGAGCCTAACGAGGTTTTGATAACGGTTGTTGATACGACGCCGCCTGATTTTGAGTTCTCTGTTACGCCAACGATGCTGTGGCCGCCGGATCATAAGATGGTTCTGATTACACCCTCCTGGAGGGTGTCTGATGATTGTGATGCAACACCGGATGTGTCTTTAGTCAACATCATGGCGAACGAAGGTGATGACACCATCGGTGATGGGCACACAACCAATGATATTCAAATAGGCGATGATGGCACGATCTATGTAAGGGCTGAACGTAGTGGGCCCGGTATCGGAAGGATTTACACTATAACCTACCAGGCCGCTGACGACTTTGGAAATGTTACTGTTCGAAGCGCGACCGTTGGTGTTCCACATGAGCTTAAGTTTTTAGCGAGAATTGCTGCTCGATGGCTTTGGACCGGCCAGGGCAGGATCCCCGAAGACCTTAACGGTGACGGAGTTGTGAATTTAAAGGACATAGCTACATTTGCTAACAACTGGATACAATAGTTTTTCGCAGGTTACAAAGTTGTGAGTGTAAGTTAATTAAGACCACAGCGTTAGCTCTGGACAGCGGAGAGGTCTTTATAAAAGCGGCTGTCTGCTCTCTGGCAGGGGATGGACCAAAAAAAGTCCATTTTTGGTCATTTTTTTGCTTACTTTTGTTTG
>JBARPZ010000316.1:0-2329 GCA_049643445.1 Sedimentisphaerales bacterium | reverse complement strand
TAATCCGGTACCGAAGTTGCAGCGTTTGCCCTTTACTGATATTGACCGGTCCCGGCGCGACGATGCAGGGATTGACCATGGCAATGGGCGCAAGATTATGCCAGGTAGTGGGCGGATTGGCCGGATGATCAAGCACTGTAACACCAACCGTTTTGCCGCTGTCTAACTTCATTGTGTAATCGTACCAATCGGCAGCGGGCCAGTCGGTTTCTGGTTTCAAGTGGTGGGGATCAGGTAGTTTGACCAAACCACCTGGGCTATAGTAAGAACCACTGCCCTCCTTTCGGGCCTTTGCACAGAGTCCCCCGAAAGCTGTCTTATCTAAGGTAATATCCATCGCGGGTGTTAAATGGAAATTGAGGTCGACAACATAGGCCGATTCCTCCTGGTGAGCGACAATAAATGTTATTTCGTCAATCATTTTCACATTTCCGACGAGCCAGTCATTGGCGACTTCCAGCATGGCACGTTCTGAATCAGCCTGGAGGAGCTTGACGCTGCTGTTCTTGATGCGCCGTCCGTCAGTCGGTGCCCAGGCTCCCCAGCCCCAGAAATCGGCTTTCTTCCTGGCTTTCTTGGCTGATATGGAATGCCATGCCAGAAACAAACCGCGATGATGGGGATGGTCACTGGGAGCAAAATCGACAACTCTTTCTCCAGACGGTGTATTCAATGGATAAAGGCAACAAACACTGTTGGCGGACAGCTTGGTCTCGGCAGGCTTTTTGGTCATATATCGGAATACTGTTCGGCCGGCTGGATCTTTTAGAACTTTGCCGTGGGGATCTGGTATCAAGGTGAAGGCCTGGCTATTCAAAGGCTTTATCTTGATGTTGCGGTACCATACGGGCCTGCCATGGTTTTGCAGACCGATGTAACCTGTCCGTGCAAAATCTTTCAATGCGGTTTGAAACTTGTTTTTGGTGCCATCGGGATTCCTGTAAGGCTCTGGCCACTTATTCAAATCCATATCGATGATTTGCTCGCCGTTGAGGACTATGCTGATTCTGTTGTCCTTGCAGGTAATGATATAGCGGTTCCACTCACCGGGCTTCTTGACCGCATTCTTAGTCGGCGCCAGACAATCGTAGATTGCCCCGGCTGAGCCTCCTTTGCTAAGAGTCTTTCTGCCGTAAGAGTTTGCTACCTGCACTTCAATTCCGGTATAGACCGGGTCATTCAGGTCTGATGTGCGGAGAAAGATACCGCTGTTGGCTCGTTCGGGGATTTTGAATTCCAGGTCGAGTATAAAATCGTCGTATTTCTCTTTAGTCCAAAGATAATCCGCATTATGTTCCTTGCCATCCATTTCACGCTTGAGGGTGATAACACCGTTTTCGACCACCCAGGCGTTGTCTGGCCCTGTTATCCAGCCTGTAAGGTCTTTTCCATTGAAAAGCTGGATGAATCCGTCATTGTCTGTCCGGGCATACGTAGCAGTAGCACACATAAACAGAATTAATATAACAATATATCGTTTCACCATCATAATCAAAGCTCCATAAAAAGTTATCTGTAAATTATTTGAGTTCTTTGATCCAGATGTTACGGAACTGAATCAGGCTCGACGCCGGGCTCATTTCTCCTGTCTTCTTATTTAGGCCTCCATGATGTTGTAATCCAATAGGGCCCTTCTCAGGAATCTCTGGGACCTGTGCATTGTCTATGACCGTTTGGCCGTTGAGTATTACCGTCACGCGGTCTCCTTTAATAGTGATGTCAAACAGGTTCCACTGGCCGACGGGATTATCGGCCCGGACTTTGGGCACGGCGGCGGACCGCAACTGAGGCGTCAGGTTCATGTCGGTACGGACACCCCACATTTCACCGGAGCCGACAGGCCAACACCATATATTCACCTGTCCCTTGCCCGTACCACGGAGCAGAATGCCGGAATCGGCATTTGGGCGCAGTTCGGTGATTACATTACCATCGGCATCTTTTTTCAATGAGCCGTCAGGCAGAATAGTCGGCATCGGGTACAAGCCCGAGGTACGTTTCAATCGCCATTCGATGAGCAGGCGGAAGTCGCCGTATGAATCCTCCGTCCACAAGCTCTTGTTGCCACTGGCCTCAGACTGAGCGTCGTAGTCGATCACTCGGTCGAGTACTTTCCAATGGCCATTGTCGCCCTTTGGTATCTTCCAGCCGGTTAGGTCCTTGCTGTTGAACAGCGGTTTGAAGCCGGGCCAGTCTCTCCACGTGGGGTAAGTGTCGTGGGATGGCAGTTTGTACTCGCGGCGCGGTGAAGGCGGGTAACCTTTATTGTAGAAGACGTAAAGGCCGGTCTTGCCGGCGATCACTATGTCATTGTCATCGTCCTTGTCGA
>JBARPZ010000315.1:0-3981 GCA_049643445.1 Sedimentisphaerales bacterium | reverse complement strand
CTGGTAGTTACAGGCGGGCACGCCTTCGAACGCACTCCGTTCTTTACTCTGTTCGAGGGCTACGATGATATCGAGTATGTCGAAGCCCAGCTCAAGGACGACAGCGAGATATTCGAGGACATTACCGGCTGGGATTACGATGTTATCGTGTTTTTCAATATGACACAGAAGATATCGTCGAAGCGCCAGGAAAATTTCACAAAGTTGGTAAAGGACGGTGTCGGTGTCGTGGCACTGCACCACTGCATGGGTTCCTACCAGGAGTGGACCGAATATATAAAAATCATCGGCGGAAGATACAATTTGAAGGCATCCGAGCAGGGCGGTGTCAAACGCGAGGCGAGCACGTATGAACACGGTGCGGACTTTACCGTCCATATAGAAGATACACAGCATCCGATTACACGGGGACTCAGTGATTTCCAGGTGCATGACGAGACGTATAAAAAATGCAGCTTCGAAAAAACTAATCGCCTGCTTCTGACCACGAACCATCCCGAAAGCGACGCCGAGCTTGGCTGGGTCAGGAGCTACGGTAGTGGAAAGGTCTGCTTCATCATGGTCGGCCACGGCCCCACCGTCTACGCAAACCCAACCTACCGCCAATTGGTGGCACGGGCCATTCGATGGTCTGCGGACTGACCAATTGAAAATGGAACCAGAGGGGGACAAGGATAACGGATTGTTTATGTTGATTTAGCCGAAGGTGTGTTTGCCGAAATAGCGACTTGATGATAATACAATAAAATTGCACAGGTTTTTCGCCGTGAAAGTGCGGTTTTTGTGCTGAAGACAGGGGATGGTAAAGAAAATTTATGATTTTTTTAATTTTTTGCTTGCAATCTTTACAAGTGTAGAGTAGTCTTGACAAAGTTAAAGATGAAAGGACACTTGTAATGGCAAAAAGAAATTATGAACTTACCGAGGGCGAATGGGCGATTATCCAGGTCGTCTGGGAAAAAGAGCCGTGTGCTGCTCCCACGATTCAGGAAAAACTCCAGGCCCGAAAGAAATGGCACTACAGCACCGTCAAGACCCTGATGGACCGAATGGTGACCAAGGGGCTGCTGACCACGGAGAGAATCCGCAATCTCATTATGTACCGCTCGGCTATCACCAAAGTCCAGGCGCAAAAGGGCGAAATCATGCGCGCGGTCAAAAGGGCGTTCAACGGGGCCCTTACGCCGATGATGCAGTTTATGCTGGATGAGCATAAACTGTCTCAGAAGCAGTTGGCTGAACTGGAATCGCTAATCAGAAAGAAGCGAAGAAGAAGCGGTGTGCGCAAAAAAAGATAAATTTCACTGTAACCAAACCGAGAAAACTGCGTCTAATGTTGCGGAGGACGTATTATGAATACGATAGTAGAACATATAAATTCGGTCGGGCACACATTTGTGGAATTTGCCTTGCCGATGCTAATCCAGTCCAGCGTGCTGATAGCGATTTTGCTGCTGGTTGATTTGCTGCTGCGTAAGAAGGTCAAGGCGGTATTTCGGTATTGGATATGGATGCTGGTGCTGGTGAAGTTGGTTTTGCCTACCTCGCTGTCATCGCCTTTGAGCCTGGGTTACTTCTTTGGCGACAAGCTGACGTATCAGGACCTCGCCCAATCGTCTCCAACACTGGAGCCTACGGTACCGGCGCAGGCAGATATCTCCCCTGGTATAGATCCTCTATTTATACAACCAAATCCCTACATTCCACCGACGGAGCCGGTGACATCTGTTTTTGAGCCGGCGATAGCAGAGCCGGTCAGTCCGCCCCAGGTGCCGGTGACGCCTTTGTCCTGGCATGGAGTGGTGTTTTTAGTTTGGCTGGTTGTCGTGATAGCGATGGGATTATTGCTGTTGCAGCGGGCGCTCTTTGTACGCGGTCTTGTCGCCCAGGCCAAAAAAGCGGGCCATTTGATGAATGATGCACTTGCGTATTGCTCCGCGAGTATGGGGATAAAGTCCAAAGTCGGCTTGAAAGTTTCGGTGAATGCAACGACCCCATCGGTGTGTGGATTAATCAGGCCGGTGATTTTGGTGCCCTGGAACCTGACGTCAACTTTGGGCGCTTCTCGTCTTCGGACGATTTTGATGCACGAACTTGCCCACATCAGGCGCGGCGATTTGTGGGTGAATTTGGCCCAGACCGCTTTGCAGATTATCTACTTCTATAATCCGCTGTTGTGGCTTGCCAATTGCTTGATTCGAAGGATACGGGAGCAGTCGGTTGATGAGGCGGTGCTTGTGGCGATGGGCACCAAGGCCCGGCAGTATCCACAGATGCTGGTAGACGTGGCGAAGATGGCTTTTAAGCGGCCGGCCTTGAGTCTGCGTCTGATAGGTGTCGTGGAATCCAAAAGCGCCCTGGCCGGGAGAATCAAGCATATCCTCGGTCGTCCGTTACCGAAAACCGCCAGGCTCGGCATTGTGGGTGTCCTTGTTGTTATTATTGCAGGTGCAATCCTGTTGCCGATGGCAAGGGCAAGGAACGAAGATAAATTTTTCGACAAAGATTTACTCATAAAGTTCACCGAACTGCCGGAAGGAGCGGCAAAAAAAGTTTCTGTTGATGATACAACAATATGGTCTAAAAGTTACGAGGTGGAATTTGCACCGGGGCAGGATTTGCTCGTGGCCGTCGAAATGTATCAGGCGGGAAAGCCAATGTGGATTCCGGGACAGTGTATTTTTAAAGGTTCTCAAAAGCCGGGAAAATTCACCGTAACGTTTGTTCGAACTTATCAGGACATTGCAAAAAAATATGTTACCCATAACATAAAATTTCAGCTCGGTAATCAGGTATTTAAGATTCCGGAACTTCCTATGCATACACCTCTATATTTTAGCACGGAAGCATGGGATTGGTATCGAGGTGAAGGTTTGCAGAGGCCCGAAACGCGACATACAAAAACCAAATACGCCGGGATTGAGACCCTTTTTTACTATGGCGCCGCAGATTCACCGGAGGAATCTGAAGACGACGAGTCGAGGTTCTGGATTCCCGGCCGTGATGTTACGCCCATAATGAGCAATCATTGTATTGCACTGAAAATGATGCCTCTTAGCAGTTTGAAATACTTGTCTGTGGAACCTATAGGTGGCTATCAGGGCCTGGACGGTAAGATTATGTCAAGGAGTTTGACACTCGAAAAAGCTGACCGGATAGCTGGCGAATACAAACAAATGGTAATCGACAGTGTTGAGAAGCAATCGACGGCTGAAAAGCAGGCTGATATGGAGACCGATGTGCAGGTTGAGGTTGAAAAAACTCCTCAAACTGTGTTTACCGCAACCCTGTCAAACGGCGTGACAGTTGAGCTGGTTGGACTTTGCGAAGAACCTGTGGGTGGTGCCAAATGGTGGAAGCCTGATGGTAGATATATGCCTGAACCATTTTTCAAAGCAAATAAAAGAACTCCACCCTCGAAAGGAATGACCACTCAATATGCCTTTTTAGCAAAGGCAGAGGGCAGCGAAGATATCTCAATAAAAATGAAGATATACGAAGGATTCGGTTGGTCAACACAAGTTGCAGAAGATGGTACGGCTCTGTGTTATATCAAGCACCCAAATGATGCAAAGCCATACCATGAAGATGCATTTTCACAGGGACCAATAGAAGTTGGCGTTGCACAGGGGCAATGGATAAAAGGGCGAGGAGTATCTTCACCAAATATACAAATACCCAGATCATATTCGATAGGCAACCATGATGAGATCGTTATCCAGCCTCCTCGGCCCGAAAAAAATTCGCCGGAAATGGCGACAATTTTCTGGTTTACCTCAAGCTCACACGATTATGAGTACCGGCTTATTTGTACATTGAAGGACGGAAGTGTCGAAGAATGTATGAAGCCTTTTTTCCAAAGTGCAAATATAATTGAGACCGGCAACCTGAAAAACAGCACACTTAATACGAAATCATTTAACATTGACAGGCCTTTGGAACAGATTGTTAATTATGAATTACTTTACCGAAAATTTGATT
>JBARPZ010000314.1:0-1977 GCA_049643445.1 Sedimentisphaerales bacterium | reverse complement strand
AAAACGCGCGAAAGTGTGAAAAAGATTGAAAAAAGTTGCGAAAAATGGCTGTGAAAAGGCAGAAAAATCGCGAGAAAAAGGGGGTTTTGAAAGAGAATTTGCAACGCGTAGTATTAGCTTTGCTTATAGCAACATTAGCTTTGCTTATAAAGGGAGGAGTCAGAAGGGAGAATGGATCCCCTGTAGCGGGCCAAGTGAGCAGCACTCCAGGATAAGGAAGTGAGAAGGCAGGAGCGGGTGAAAAAGGGTTGCAATCTCGGGGTATTTAGATATTATTTGGGCACGGAAAGTGGTGGAGGTCATTATGCTGATTAAGAGGAAAACAAGAAAACACCCCCAGCGATAACAGACAAAGCCATTGGCGCGTCCGGGATAGATGATTATTTGAAGACAGAGTTGGATTTAGCTGGTGGAATTGCAACCGAACTGTATTGGGATTTACCAAACAATATAAAGGAACGAATAAAACGAGGAGATGCTGAATCAGACAAAACAATCAGAAAAATATTAGAATGGATGGAATTGGGTAGTATAACTGAAGATGAAGATGGCAACTGGAGGCTTTTTAACCTCTGACTCCCAGGTGATGCCGCAAAAAATCAAGCTCAGGAGAATAAGTTATGCAGGACAAGAATCGAAAATTTCCATTAAGTGCTTATGAAATCGTGCTGTTGATAATCATGATTCCGGCCGTATTCTATTGCTGGACAAGATTATTTTGGTACCCCAAGTTTGGAAGCTTCTTGCGCATGCTGAATTCGGCTCTACCCGAGAAATTGCTAAGCCCTTGGGGTCCATCTGTGATTATCAGTCTCAATATTTTGTGGCTAATAGCTATGTACTTTTTGCCTTTTAAAAATCCACGCATCAAGATATATACGACGCTATTATTCCTAACTGTTTCCGGCGCAACATTAATCTTTTGGATCACGGCGAATGCTTTCGGCGGTGCTATGCATTAGGTTTACAGCTCAATTAAAAATGCAGTGACTTACAAGGATAGAAAAGATGATAAAACCTAAAGAACACTTGATTGTTGTATTTTTCATTTGCGTTTGTCCGCTATTGTACGGATGGGAAAACAAGTTCACCCAGCCCACAGAATCTCACAGGACAGCTCTCACGGCCACTTTACGCCCGTAGAATCGCCGAACTGGTCTCGACCCTATGCCAGGATACCCTCGAAGCAAAATCGGCCTTAATTTCCCGCTTAAACGCCTTTTTTATAGCGTACAAAACTCGTCTTTGCCCTCTGTATCACCGGTGCCTGGGCGGCTCGTTACCATCCCGGCGAACGGTATTGTGCTTGCTCGCTGGCGTCGGGAGAATTTTCTTACGGGTACCGCAATCACGGTAACCACACGTCCACAGGGAGTGAGGTTGTAAAGCTGTTATTCCCGCCTCACGTGCGGTGATGTTGAGAAGGAGTCAGAAAGCTTGAATTTTTGAAACAGATGTGTTATTCTATTGAAAATGAGGCTCAGCGGCGTAGCTGAGCAAGGATATACAATGTTATATGGGAAATCTCAGATTATATTAAAAATGAGGCTCAGCAGTGTACCTGAGCAAGGATATACAATCTTATAACAAAATCCTGGGGCAAGATTAAAATTAGGATTAAAGCAAAAGAAAGTGGCAAGCAAACGCAAAGTAAAAAATAAAAAGGCAACGCTCTCAGACGGAGAACTGTGTGACCTGGCAAAAAAGAAATCCGGGGTTATGTATATGTTGCGAGTGCAGATGGGTTTTCTACCATAAAGGCACTTTGCAGCAGGGAGAATGGGTGATGAACAGTGCTATTAGAAGAGCCTGAGTCTCTATCTCTTTATATGCGGGGTGTTTACAGCCAGCTGTGTGTTTATTACACGGTAGGAATACTTCGGGTGATAAAACCATGAGCGACTTTGACAGGAAAAATTTCAAGGAATGCTGGAGCAAGACTGAGATTATCCGCCAATACCAGCAACTGCTTTATAC
>JBARPZ010000313.1:0-1736 GCA_049643445.1 Sedimentisphaerales bacterium | reverse complement strand
TGTAGAAGTTAAGAAAGGATATGAAGTTGCTCTCGGGGTGCGTAAATCGGGAGCGGTAGAATCTTTGATTCGTTACGGCAAGCCTGAATCTGGTCCGGGCGGTTATCACATGGCGCATGGGGGGACGACACCGCCGAACGGTGAAGACGTGGATGGGATGTTCTTTAAGAACTACGGCGTTAATCCGTTTGTCGATACCGAAGATGACCATCTGTCTACTTTTGCTACGGATGTCGATACGGGCAGCTATACGGTTGTTCGTGGGTATCTGCATGATGGCCATCTGCCGCCGGAAAAGGTGGTGAGGGTCGAGGAGTTTGTCAATTATTTCAACTACGGCTATGCCGCACCGCAGGAAGAAAACTTTGCGGTTTACGCAGAAGCTGCACCGTGGAGGTTTGGGACCGGCCGGAAGAACAGCTACCTGCTTCGGCTCGGGCTGAAGGGAAAACAGGTGAGCGAGGAAAGCCGGAAGCCGGCGATTTTGACCTTTGTAATCGATGTTTCGGGATCGATGAAGCGGGAGAACCGGCTGGGACTGGTCAAGCGAAGCCTTCGGATGCTGATCGAGAGGTTGAGAAAAGAAGACCGGATAGGTATTGCAGTTTACGGCAGCCGAGGCAGGAAAGAGATGGACCATCGTGGACTTTATGAAAAGGCCGAGATTCTGGCGGTAATCGAATCGCTTGAGGCCGGTGGCTCGACATTCGCCGAGGAAGGCATTCGCATCGGTTACGAAATGGCTGAAAATGCTTACAGAAGGGGCCACATCAACCGGGTCATACTTTGCTCGGACGGCGTGGCCAATGTCGGCAGGACCGGAGCTGATGATATTTTAGAGATTATCAAGAAAAAGGCGGAAAAAGGGATTACACTTTCGGCTATCGGTTTCGGGATGGGCAATTATAACGATGTGCTTCTGGAAAGACTTGGCGACAAGGGCAATGGGCACTACGTTTATATCGATACTATTGCCGAGGCAAGAAGGGTATTCGAGGACAACCTTACCGGCACTTTGCAGGTCATCGGCAGGGACGTCAAAATACAGGTTGATTTCAATCCAGAGGTAGTGCGAAGCTATCGTCTGATAGGTTATGAGAACCGCGATGTGCCTGATGAGAAGTTCCGCGATGACAAGTATGACGGCGGTGAAATAGGAGCAGGGCATTCGGTTACGGCCCTTTATGAATTGAAGTTGTGGCCCGGCAAGGAAGGCACTGTCGCGACCACTTACGTCCGCTATAAACATGCTGATACCAGCGCAGTAACCGAATTCAAAAGTCATATATCTGTTGAAGATTTCGATAAAAATTTCGATGGTTCAGGCAGTGAGTTTAAGCTTGCGGCAACTGTTGCCGAATTCGCTGAGATTCTTCGTAAAAGTTACTGGGCCAAAGGGGCAACACTCGATAGAGTCCTTGAACGTGCCCAGCATCTCAGCAGGGAGTTCGAAGACGATGCTGATGTGATCGAACTTGTTGATTTGATATCCAAGGCCGAGCGGTTGATGAAGAATGTGGAAGTTGAGCCCGACGAGGCTGAGGAGAGCGAAGATGAATTTCTGCGGCCGTAGGTGTAAAATATTATCGCGAAAGATTGGAAAGGCCTGTCTTGTGGCAGGCCTTTTTGTTTGTGTGCCGAGCATGTTCGGCAACTTGGAGGTGTAAGTCCTCTACACAACCTGATGGAGGTGAAGTGTTAGCGAAGCGCAAGAGCGCTGCCGTGAGGCAGGGTTC
>JBARPZ010000312.1:0-8563 GCA_049643445.1 Sedimentisphaerales bacterium | reverse complement strand
TAAACTAGGGACAGTCACCTATTTTTTTGCCCTACATTTCATTATCTAACCAAAAACCCACAATTCCCGGTTCACCCCGTGAGATCATTTCTTCTCTATCTCACCGGGGCAATCTACGCAATTTCGTATTCAGTTTGCAAAGATATCGCAGTTAATCCATCCCGCAGGTTGTCTTCTCATAGTAGCCCCCAAATTACCCCCCCTTTTCCCTTTTGTCAATACAAATCCGCTTTGTGCCTCTGTTCCTTTGTTCCTTATCGTCTTCGTGCCTTCGTGGTTAAAAAATCCGCCTGCCCCGTGAGATAGGGAAACGTTATCTCACTAGGGCGTTTTTTTTTCGCTGTCCCTGTTATTTTTCGAACAATTGGCTGTTTCGCTCTTTTTTTTACCCTTGATTACCTTTGTAAGCTTCCAGATCGCATTTAGGCAAACAACAAGACCAACTATTATAAAGATGATGTTCTTGACTGGCATATGGCCGAATCGATCAGCTATAGAAGGAGGTTGATAATCATGATACGAATCGAATTTAAAAGAATTTAATATAGAATCCTTGAGCTGTTCTGTATTCTGCCAGCTTATCGCGTGGTTGTAGAATGAGACTTGGACGATTGTGTATTTGCCGAAATGCCCGACAGTTTCCCCATGTATCACGCCCACATCTTTGATTTCAGTTGTGGTAATAAAACGGTAAGCACTTTTGTTATTGAAGGATATATCACTTATTATGTAATCACCAAGAAACTTTGTGGCTTCTTTATTTATAAAGCCATTCATTTTGGAGGGTTTATTAGCTTGAATTATTTCTTCGACAAATTTCTTCATTTCAGATTTTGTCGGGGGTCTTTTTTCCCCGATGCTACTATACTCGATAACCGCGACTACCACGTTTGGAAAGTCTAAAAATTTTTCATTTTCACCAGGCTGAAAGACTGCATCTAATAGTATCGATTCATTTGTAAACAGTTTATTCTTATAGCTTTGGACGATATCATTGGATTCCAGATACCAGTCATCAGGCACTATAATCGAATATCCGTATTTGCTACTCCTATGGGTTTTTGCTTGGGCAACTGAACAAATCTCTGTTAAAAGGATACATAAAACCAGCCCAACCAAAACTGAACCCCGGCACGCTTTTGTTTTCATATCTTTTCCCTTAATGAAACTTGAATTTCCCATATAACATTGTATATCCTTGTTTAGCCATGCCACTAAGTCTAATTCCTGAAGAATACCAAAACTGCCTTAAAAAATCAAAGTTCCTTACTTTTTCGTGTAGGGGATTTTTATTCTGCCCCGCATGCTCCGTGAGATAGTGAAACGTTATCTCACTGGGGTGCCTTCGTGGTTAATTATTTTTTAAAAAAAGTTACATTTTTATTGAACATTCCGGCCAAGTTTGGTATAATTACAATCGCCAGTAGGCGAAGATGGAGGGCCAGCGGCCCACGAAAAGCCCAGCAGGGCAAGAAAAAAAGCATTATTTTGCATCATAAATGCCAATGTTTTAAACATTTTGGTGTATTAATGACTAATAAAACACTGTTTTGGTCATTTTATGTTAGCTTTTGTACATTTTGTGCATCTTTACGGCTAACAAGAACCGTTTTTAGCCGGCTTCTGAAAAAGGCCGTTTCAATGGCCTTGTGGACGAAGGCAACCCTCTGCGTCAAAAGCTCGCTTTTAGAGCAGAGTTTGCCAAGAACACCAAGCCGGCCAATACGATCCTTGCCTACTTATCAAGTAGGTCCGCGAAATCTGCGCAATCTGCGTCTAAAAAATTCGTGTCTATATTCTTCGTGTTCTTCTTATCTTCGTGGTGAAAAAATCCTTTTAATCAGCGCAATACGAAGTACGAAAGATTACGTACGAAAAAATAACCTTTTTATGCAAAACAAAGCCAATTTCCAAAAAGTCAAGTTGAACGTAACTAAAGTATTAACAAGGGATTACGACAGAATGGACACTTGGTCAATTAGGAAAACAAAGCCAATTCAAAGCCAATCAAAGCCAATTCAAAGCCAATTCAAACCCAATCAAACCCAATTCAAACCCAAACAAAGCCAATTTCAGAGGCAAAAAATGCTGCCGCCGGGTCAATCCGCATCCCGGCCGGCGTGTGGGATCGGTTGCAATGATAAAATTTGTAACAGTCTCATTGACCTTGCTTTGCATTGATGGTAGTCTATCGCCTTTGAAATTAAAGGAAGCTGACTTTTGGAACTATCCTGGCCAATAAAATTAAGAATTGCTGCTTCGGTCGCCACCGGAGTTGTATTGATAGGTATTTTGGCCTGGCCGTTAGCAGCGCCGCCCGAACCGTTCGGCACTGTGTCCGTCACCGCCGGCACTATAAGTGTCGGCGGCGCAGTGGCCCTGGCGGCCTTGGCATTTTTGGCCGGCTTTATTGCCTATTTTGTTTCCTGGCCGTACGGCCGGGAAATCGGCATCCTGGCAGCTCCTGCCGGATTAGCTATCTGGGCATTACGCTCAGGCCTTATGGTCAATCTCATCCGAACCACACCCACAGACAACCACATGGAACTGTTCGCTGCCATTAAATGGGAGCCACTCTTCTGGCTGGCCATCGTCGCCGCAGGATTTGCCGGCGCGCTGTTGGCACAAAAAATCAAATCCAAACCTGAACCTGAAAAGACAGACAAAAAAGCCGACACCAGGACGAATATATACTTAAATGTAATCATTGCCCTGGTTGCCTCAGTCTTAATAGCCCAACTTTGTATCAGCGCTTTCGCTCAGAATGTCCGACTATCCGACGAAAAATTAGGTTCAGTTGTCGCTCAACCCACTGCCGGACAGATCGTTTTCGCTGTATTCGTATCCTTTGGACTCGCTGCCTTCGTAGTCAAGAAATTTCTCAATGTCAGCTATATCTGGCCAATAATTGCCAGCGCTTTAGTAACTGCTTTTGTTATAATTACTTACGGCAGGCAAGATGCATTACAGCATCTTAGCTTGCGCTGGCCCGCCGTCTTTTTTTCTCACGCAGCCATATCCATATTGCCTATGCAGATGGTCGCCCTGGGCACATTAGGCTCGATTGCCGGCTACTGGATGGCGGTACGCTATAAATATTGGCGAAAGCATGGATAAAGCAAAATCGGTGGCATTCTGCAAATTTAATCCATCTTTTTTTCAGGCCCTCGCTTAGCGATAAGCCTATATGTCTTAAGTAGTTACGCACCAAGTGCCTGATAATTGAACTTCGTTATCCAAACAAAACCAAAAATGATTGTTTCCGGTCTACGAATTAGCCGAAAATATAAATGCGTCAAACACACTGTCTCTGATTCAGAGTTAGACGCTAATGTTGGCTAAGTCCTTATGTAACAATTGGATATAACAGCTTTTGAAGGCCGAGCGAACAGATGACTGGACTTCTGCGTAAAGTATAATAAGGCCAGCCGACAAAAGGAGTTAGAAATGTTGGTTCTAAGTAGACAAAAAGATGAATCGATTATGATTGGCGACGACGTCAAGATTACCATAGTTGATGTTCGAGGTGATAAGGTCCGTCTGGGTATAACGGCCCCGAAAGAGATACCCGTACACCGCATAGAGGTCTATGAGGCTATTCAGAGAGAAAAAATTAACAAAGAAGTTGGATGAACTAGCGAGCGCGATGAATATTGCCTATCCCTATGTTTTCTTTAGCTGGTGTATTTCCTTTTCAACGTAGTTTACCATTGCTTCTTTTCCTGCTTCAACATATAGCTTTTTAGATTTGAACATCATCTTCCTTGCCTTCTCCAAATCACCCATTTGCTCATGTACCCGGCCGAGATTAAAATACTGTCTGGCCATACCTCCTAACGAGTTAAGTTGAGATTCAACACCCAAGGACTCTCTATGCATCTTTTCGGCTTCTTCATACATTTCACGTCCAAGGAAAACTATTCCGAGGTTCGCCGATGCATGTGCGGTACATCCCGCATAACCAATCTGCCTCGCTATCTCAAGAGCCTCTCTTAGCATTGCTTCTGCTTTCCCTAGTTCACCATGCTCCAGATGCATAAGCCCCATTCCAACACGAACGTCGGCCACTAATTGCTTGAGCCCGCTCCTTTTTGCTAATTTCGCAGCTTTCTCGTACATCCTTTTCGCTTTGTTCAAATCCCCATGGTTCATGTATAGTCCGCCAAGGTTGCCGATAACCGCAGCCAACAACGCATCTGCCTGCACGCTCTTTGCTAAGTTCAGCGCTTTCTTGTAGAAACTAATAGCATGCCTGAATTCACCACGTTGCTTATGAATACCGGCGAGATTGTGATATTCGTATGCTTGTCCCTCTAAATCCTGTTGACGTTTGCTGATTTGAAATGCCATTTGATAGAGCTGTTCTGCTTCATCCAGTCTCCCTTGGTGTTCGCGAATTGATCCCATATTGCTCAACGCTGTTGCTTGGCTTCCATGGTCAACTTGCTTCTTTGCAATTTCGAGCATGCGACAAAAAGCACCTTCCGCTGCCGCCAAGTTTCCTAAGGTCCTCTTAATGTGTCCCTTCCTGCAAAGCACCTCCACATCATCAGGTTTGAGTGTCAATAACATCTCAACAGCCGTAGCTGATTTCTGCAGGTCTCCCGCCATGTACGCCATACCCGCGATCTCACGATTCCGCTCAATGAGTTCATCCCCATGTTCGTCCCTGTCTCTTTCCAGCACTTTCAGAAGTTCCACCAGATCCTTTTTCTGGCGAGCCATCCGAATGGCCCTTTTCCTTTAATTGGTGCTCTGCTTTTCTATCTTCCTTAACCGATGGTGTATATTCTGCTGCTGATCTTTAATCTGCTTGATCTGTTCCCTCGTCCCGAACAACTCGAACTTGAGTACAAGACTTTCTTCCTGATGAATTCCAATTAGTCTCTCAGCGATGGTCTTAAGGGCCTCGGCTTCTCCGCGTGATCGCCTGCGATACAGAACATATTTGACGACTCCGGCGATTGCTAAAGCACCTATTCCACTAAAAAGTACTTTCCAGTTATTAAGAATCTGATCGATTATAAAATCTCGTACTCTGACCATAACTCCAAAGAATACTTTCTGATTGACGGCAATGTTTTCCACCCAATGCGTCGTCAGTTTAACGTTCGCCTGTTCCGCGAGCAATAGAAAAACAGGCTCAAGAACGCGAAAAGAGCGAAAAGAGCGAAAAACAAGCTCAAGAACAGGAAAAGAGCGAAAAGCGGGCCGAAGCAAAATAAACTTCAAGGCCGGCAAAGCCGCCTTTTATCAAATCTCGAACGCCGTCCTATTTTGACAATCATGGCAAAAGGACGGTTTTTTTATGCGCCAGGTTAATCAAGCCTCCACGAATTTTCTTTTCCACCTCCTGAACAAGAAGACACAAAGCGGCCTTGATTTCAAAAAATTGCTTCGACAAACGCCAAAATATCGCTATATTTGCAAATAAGTATGTAACAGAAGCCCTTTAAAACAGGAGGATAAACTATGAGCAAGAACAGTCTTTCAACAAGTACACAATCAGGCGGGGCCGGCCAACCTGTAAAATCCGGATGGAATGCAGGTTTGGGGATCTTGTCAATTTTTTTAGTAACGGTTATTTTCACGGTTTCAAGTATCACCCTGGCCGCCGCACCGGCCAAAAAAATACCTGTTATCTTCGATACCGACATTTGCGACGACATTGACGATACGTGGGCACTTATTTTGCTCCTTCAATCACCCGAATTCGACATTAAACTGATTACAACCGCAGTCAATAACACCCCGGAGAAGACGAAGGTTGTCGCCAGGATTTTAGAGATTGCGGGCAGGACCGACATACCGGTCGGCATAGGGATACAACAAAACAAAAACAACCACAGACAACGCGAGTGGGTAAAGGATTATAAGCTGTCATCATATCCCGGCACCATTTATCCAGACGGCGTCAAAGCCATAGTTGATACCATAATGAAATCTCCAAAGCCAATAACCGTGGTTGCGGTCGGTCCGCTGCCCAACATCGCCGCGGCGCTGGAGCGTGAGCCCAGGATAGCCAACAAAGCAAGTTTTGTCGGCATGCACGGCAGCGTGCGAAAGGGATACGGAGGCAGCTCAAAAATCAGCGCCGAATACAACGTCAAAGCTTATCCCAAAGCTGTACAAAAGGTTTTTGCCGCACCGTGGGATGTCACCATAACGCCTCTGGATACGTGCGGGATAATCCATCTAACAGGGGACAAGTACCAGAAAGTGCTGAAGTCAAACACCCCCTTATCAAAGGCATTGATTGAAAACTACCGCGCCTGGTACAAACAGGGCATCGTCAACAGTAAAAAGGACTTGAGCAGGGACGAATTAAATAAAAGGGTCAATCAACAAATCAACTCCCGAAGCACGACGCTTTTCGATACGGTGGGCATTTATTTGGCTATGACAACTAAATTAGTTAAGATGGAAAAGCTGGGTATTACCGTCACCGACGATGGGTACACAAGAATCGATAAGAATGCAAAAGTAATAAACTGCGCCACCGAATGGAAAGACTTAGGCGCATTTGAAGATTTTTTAGTCGACAGGCTGATAAAGTAAAGTGCCTACGCAAGATTTATTCTGAAAAGAGAGAGGACATACAATGAAACAGGACGTACCGACAATCGCCGTAGTCGGCAGCAGCAATATGGACCTGGTTGTAAAATCGGAAAGGATACCCGTGACAGGCGAAACTATCTTAGGTGGCGATTTCATAATGGTTCCCGGTGGTAAAGGCGCGAACCAGGCAGTGGCCGCTGCCAAATTGGGCGCCAAGGTATTCTTTATCGCCAAATTAGGTGACGATATATTCGGCTCACAATCGCTTAATAACTTCAAGAAAGAAGGCGTCAATACCAGGTACGTCCTTCAAACAAAAGATGCCCCTTCCGGCGTGGCCTTAATCATGGTCGATGATGATGGTAATAACGTTATTGTGGTGGCTCCCGGGGCCAATCACAAGCTGACGCCGGAAGATGTCAAAGAGGCAGAATCCGATATTGCTTTATCGGGCGCGTTGGTCGCACAACTGGAGGTGCCGATAGAGACAATCGAATTTGCTGCCGGATTAGCAAACAAGTCCAACGTGCCCTTTATTCTGGACCCGGCGCCGGCCCAGGAGCTAAGTGAACAGCTTCTTAAGATGGTGGACGTGCTGACACCGAATGAAACGGAAGCCCGGATTCTTACCGGCATAGAAGTGAAGGACCAAAAGAGCGCCGAGTCGGCCGCACAGAAATTACTGGAATGCGGAGTCAAAAACGTCATATTGACCATGGGTGCGATCGGATATCTTTCGGTCGGCAAAGAGGGAAAGGAATTTGTCGCCGCCAGGAAAGTGACAGCCGTTGACAGCACGGCGGCAGGGGACGCGTTTACGGGCAGCCTCGCCGTTGGTCTGGCCCGGGGGCAATCACTTTCCGAGGCCGCGTTGTTCGCCAATAACGTGGCTGCTGTCTCCGTTACTAAAATGGGGGCGCAGCCTTCCATGCCGACAGTTCAGGAAGTTGAAGCTTTTATAAGCAAAACGGAGCAATAAAAAAATTCAAATAACACTTTTGAAAAAAGGAGGTTTCTGAAATGGTTATCATCGAATCGTATCCTTTAGCAGTCGCGATGTGTTTTGTTACCATGCTTTGCTGGGGCTCATGGGCCAACACGCAAAAATTGGCCACCAAGGAATGGAAGTTCCAGCTCTTTTACTGGGACTATTGTATCGGGGTCCTTCTGTTTACGTTGATTCTGGCGCTGACAATGGGCAGTATGGGGGCGGGAGGGCGAGGCTTTTTTGCCGACCTTGGCCAGGCTTCCGCAAAATACATGGGCTTTGCATTTTTGGGAGGAGTGATATTCAATATTGCCAATATCCTTCTTGTCGCAGCGATAGACATAGCGGGGCTGGCCGTGGCATTTCCTATCGGCATCGGGCTGGCGCTGGTCATTGGCGTTATCACAACATATCGCGTGGACCCATCGGGTAACGCTGCGATTTTGTTTCTGGGCGTTGGCTGTGTGGCGGTGGCCGTCATACTTGACGCCCTGGCCTATAAGAAGCTGCCCTCGCAGGGACAAAAGACGACGTTAAAGGGTATGGTTTTATCCGTGCTATGCGGAATACTGATGGGGTTTTTCTACCGTTGGGTCGCCAATTCAATGCCGGCCAACCTGGCTGATCTTGCTCTGCCAACCGAAGCCGGCAAATTGACGCCTTATACGGCGCTGGTGCTTTTCGCTCTCGGCCTTTTCGCTTCCAACTTTGTATTTAACACGATCGTTATGTACAAGCCTTTTGCCGGGGAACCCGTCCCCTTAACGGATTATTTCAAGAAAGGCAATCCGCGTCTTCATCTGGTTGGCATCATCGGAGGGATAATCTGGAGCGTTGGAATGTCGTTTAGTATTCTTGCCGGGGACTCAGCCGGTTATGCAATCTCGTATGGCCTCGGTCAGGGAGCAACGATGATAGCTGCCTTATGGGGCGTATTCATCTGGAAGGAATTTAAAACGGCACCGGCAGACACAAATAAACTGCTCGCCTTGATGTTTATATTTTTCATAGTCGGCC
>JBARPZ010000311.1:0-4777 GCA_049643445.1 Sedimentisphaerales bacterium | reverse complement strand
AGTTCCGTCAATGATTATTGTCCTCAGACTTGGGAGTTTTCTCACAGCACCTCTCGTTGTTTTGAATCCGCCCGCCGGGTGTTAATCGTCAAACACAGCAGCATATATTGGCTCTGAAATTGGCTTTAATTGGGTTCGTTTTGGGTTCGTTTTGGGTTCGTTTGGGTTCGTTGTGGGTTTGTTTTGGCATTTGATTGGCTTTAAATGGCTTTGATTGGCTTTAATTGGCTTTGAATTGGCTTTGTTTTCCTAATTGACCAGGTGTCCATTCTGTCGTAATCCTTTGTTAATAATTTATTTACGTTCAACTTGACTTTTTGGAAATTGGCTTTGTTTTGCATAAAAAGGTTATTTTGTAGTGCGCTCATGACAACTGTAATTATTTCTCTACAGTTGTAGAATGTTTTTTGTAGACGTAAGTCGTTTATTCATCGCGGATTACACTGACCTACTTGATAAGTAGGCAAGGATCTCGAGGAAAAATTAAAAATCAAAATGTAAAATGCAAAATTGTGGAGGCCATATAAATGATTAAGGATTAATGATAAATGATTATTGGCCTTTTTCAGAGACCGGGTAAAAATGGTTCTTTTTAGACGTAAAGATGCATAAAATGTACAAAAGCTTACATAAAATGACCAAAAAAGTGTTTTATTTGTCATTAATACACCTCTTAGGACTGACGATAGACGATAGACGACAGACCACAGACTAAAGACTTTTGTTTGCTCAATTTTACATTCTACATTCTCAATTCTAAATTGACGTTATAATTATACCAAACTTGGCCGGAATGTTCAATGGTAATCTAACTTTTTTCTTAAAAAAAGTTGATACGCTTTCTGATAGCATGGAGTCCAAAAGACGCCAAATTGACAGATAAAAAAAGTACTATATCTGCCAAATCAGCATACTACAATACTACATATAGCGATAATTGGTAAAATTCAATGTTTTGTGAAAATTGGTGTTCTGGCACACCTTTTGCACATATTATGGGACAAATATATTTAGTTATTGGATTGCTGGACAGGCAAGGGAGCCGGCAGTTCTCAAGACGCCTTTGGGGGCTACGATTCAGTTGCATGCCGCTTTCCATGTCAGAGGTTTGTTCTGATAAATATGGACAGTTATTTTGGAAAAGGTATTTTGAAATGGCTATGATAGAGATTTATGACAATAGCGGAAATTACTACTTCGGGAAATTAAAGGATGATGGAAAAATCGACATATATGATCCAGATGGTAACTATTGGTATGGAAAGCTTAAGGATGGTGGAAAGATAGAAATTTACGACCACAACAACAATTATCTTTACGGAAAGCTCAAGGATAATGGCAAGATTGAGTTGTATGACGAAAATGGAAATTATTATTACGGCAAGATCAAGGAATGAAGACACCAGTATTAAATCCGGATAATAATATGGACTAAGAACAATCCATAGCAAAAAAGAAAAATATAAATTATGAATGGTATAATAATCGATCCCTATGCTCTATATGTTTGTTGTGATGGAGCAATGGATTATGATTCAAAGAATACCGGCGGGGTCGGTTTTGAAATTATATTTCCTGATTCTGTTGGTTTAGAGAGCATAAAACATTCTTTGGGAAAATACGAAGGAGCTAATATAGAACGACTAGAACTGGAAGCAATTTTGCAGGGAATAAAAGAAGTAATAAAATTATTTAAAAATAACGAAGATATATTCGAAGATTTATCAATGATAATTTTCACAACCGACAGGCTTGGTTTAAATGATGAAGGCAAAACTAGTCCATATAGAATCCGAGAATGGAGGAAAAATAAATGGCATAATTATGAAGGGAAGGCAATCAAAAACAGTGATTTGCTGGATAAGATTGATAAGAATAGGAAAAATATTGCAGACAAAACACACTGTTCAATAAGAATAAAATACAGAAGAAGAAAGTATAATAAAACGCCTGATAAATTAGCAAAAGAAGGAAAGAAACTGGTAATAGTAAAAAACAACATTGCTTTAAAAGGAGCAAAAATAGGCAAAAGAAAATACAATGATGCTGACGTTGAATACACACTGTTAAAAGAAGGGGAAGAATGCATTGTGCATGTGTTTAAAAAAGAACCTGTTCGGGATCAATGGGAAATATGCGCTGACATCTGTGACGGTAGATATTTGGGGAAGAAATTAAAAATATATTCAGATTCTGAAGTCGAGAGAAATTTGCATAGACATCATAAGTATAAAATAAGAATTAAAAAAGTATGTGCATATCATGTCACTATATGGGAAACAGTAGAAGAGATAATAAATAACGAAGATGAAAAAAGGAAAAACCCCCAATGAGATAACGCTTCTGAATATAAAAACAATCCCGCCAACATGTGACGGGGCTTTCGGAGATACAATGTCAACGTTGTTGTATTGTTAGAGACCTGTGGAAGATTGACCGCATGGGCTAAAGCCCATCCTACGCGGCTAAAAAGTATAGTAATCAAAACGAACAGTTTCATCTTTGAATGAGCGAAAGTTCTCAATCCTAACTTTTGTTAACTTCATCTCTAAGTTTCTCCCAAAAACTCAATTCCTGTCAAAGATAAAAAACTTTCATATTTTCCCATTTTAAACCTTGACAAACAACAAGCTGATGATATTATATATTGATTAAAGTTGAAAAAAACCGTCCAAACGGTTTCCGGTCTTTTTGATCGGTAACTGCGCGGGCGGTTTCCATTTGAACATGCCAATATTTCCGACTGTTTTTTATCATCGGTAAATACTTCCCAAATATCCTATACCTCAAATCTCGTCTTGTTGATTCCTTAAGTTTATTTGGATAAGAGGGTTTATCCCTAAAATACTTGTGTTCAGAATCCAATGTATCAACCAAAGCATGTACAATAACACCATATAATAATACTTGTTGCCGTATGTTCTTATTAGAAGTATTGATTAATTTTTCTTCAAGAGGCTCGCACCATTTTCGAATCGAAGTACTATATTTTGAATACTCTTCGAAAAAATTGTAGAATGTTTTTGGCTTTAGAACTCCATCTTTATCCTCTACAATAGATTCTCCAATACCACGTTGTAAAGCCCTATTGACAATTCTACTTCTTTTTGATTCAAGGGTCGCAATGAATTTCAACAAAATTTCCCCTTCCTTGTGTGCTACAAGATTTTCATGTATACTTTCCTTACGCAGAATTGCAAGTCGAGACCAAAAATGGGCGAAAAGATATAATACGTATACTACTTTTACTTGTTGCGACCTTAGTTGCACATCAGATTCGTTATTTTCATACAATGGTTTAAAATCTTCTTTTGCAAGAGAAATCAGCTTACTTAATAGCTCATCTGCCGATTTCAATATAGGATCTAAATGAATATTCAATAGCTCCTTTGCTGACCTGGACATAGAAGATTTCCTTTTATATTCTAAATAAGCAATATCAAGTAATTTTACAACTAGTCCACCTGTAAATGCAGCACTCAACAAGTTAATCCAACTAACGGACATTATAATTCTCCAACTTTGTATTAACTGTTCCATATAAGCATCCAAGCCAACATAAAATAGGGGCTAACAGCTCTCAATTTGCAATCTTCACCTTAAAAACGAAATACTGTTCTCCTTATAGCCGTTCCTGTCTTGTCAAATGTTGATAGTAAAAGGGATAATTTCATATTTCATATCTCAGATTTCAAATTTGCACGTAAATAACTGGATTCCTGCCTTCGCAGGAATGACAAACAGTCGGCGTTTTTAAGGGAAATCCCAGTTGTACGTCACGCTTATATGCACAGAGAATACCACAAAAGAAATGAAAAGGGAAAGAATTTTTGTCGCTCGTCGCTGGTCTCTTGTCGCTCGTGAAGCGTATCTCGCCAGAAGAGGCCGGGACGGCCGGCGTTGCTTTTAATAGATCCCTCGACTGCGCTCGGGATGACAGGGGGTGAGATTGCGTAGAAAAATCCCCCCAGCACAGGGGAAAGAAAACCCATTGCAGTGCAATGGGCTAACAACCGCGCCATCCTCCTTCGCCGAGGCATCGGCGGACAGGCAGGTGGCGGGGCTAAGAGCCAGATTTTTCGACAAATAAAGAGGATTGTCTTATCTGCGGAGATTATATAAAGCTTACAAACCGACATTTGGCCGGTGCTTTTATCGTAAATGTGAGTTTTTTGCCAATAAAAACCAATTTTTTGTAACAAAACCGCCCTCACAAGCGTCTGATATTATTGAAGGATTTGCTTCCCAACGGACGTAAAGACCAAGGAGACATTCTTTGTTGTTAACGTAACTTCTGTACAGATACAGGATTACGGTTTTGCAGACTATCGAATTTGGAACTGTAGGTAACCAGAATGAACTTTCAGAGGAAGAAAAAATTAGGTCAGTTGCTTTGTGAAAAATCGTATTTGGATGAGTCCAACCTCGAAATTGGACTTGCAGAACAAAAGGTCGAACATCGGCCGCTTGGCCAGATTCTCTTGAGGCTTGGTTATATAACGCAACCTCAGCTAAATGAATCACTTTCGCTTCAAGTGGGCATCGAAAAGATAGATTTGACGGATATTTCGATCAGTCCTGAAGTAATCACCCTTGTACCGGCGGAATTGGTCAGCAAACACAGTATTTTGCCGTTATGGCACGAGAACGGCCGTTTAGCAGTGGCGATGATAGACCCGTTCAAGCCGCAGGTAATCGAGGATTTGAGGATGGTAAGCGGCCATCCGGTACGGCGATATTACGCTGAGCCGACCCAGATGGAAAATTCCATACTGAA
>JBARPZ010000310.1:0-1967 GCA_049643445.1 Sedimentisphaerales bacterium | reverse complement strand
CTCTCACACAAAACCTCAAAATACAAAGGCGTACACTGGAACAAAAGACAAAAAAAATGGGCCGCCCAGATACATTGCAACAACAAAAAATACTACCTCGGCTACTTCACAAACGAAACCGAAGCCGCCCGCGTATACGACAAAGCCGCCCGAAAATACCACGCCGAATTCGCACACCTGAATTTCACAAAAACTACAACAGAGCCACGACCGTAAGGGAGGGGTCGTTTAGCCTCCAGGCTTGTCCTGGGGGTCATATTTACCCCCGCCTGCCCTGAGTACAATCGAACCACTTGTATTTTCGGCACTTATGCCCTTGTGCTCTCGTGATTTATTCACTAATATTTCTTGAGGCTAATTGCAATGTATGACATCCTTACTTACAGGCGGGACTGTACCTCCGCTTTTATTTCTTCCGCCTTTTCATTATCTACCCCAACAGCGTAAAGTCGAATCACTTTTAATTTTAATGGTAAGTAATGTATAATACTCTTTTCATCCTCGACCAAATTTACAGGTTTACCCGAAGAATCTTTTACGCGAATGAGTTGCTTTCTTTCCTCCTCTTGAATATCTTGTACCTTCGATATACCAACGTATGGGTACATAGATTCAAAACCTACATCTTTAGTCTCTCTCCAGATCAAAAGCTCAGGCTGAATTTTACATTCGTCCGCAATTTCACTCAACTCTTTTTCCATACACCGTTTAAATAGGACGTATTCTTCGCTTGACCTTCCGTCTTGTAATGAGCGAAGATCAACCACCTCGCGAATCATTTTCGGAGGATGACGTAGCTTAATGGCCTTGCAGAGAATTGTCAGAAGCCGATCGTCATCTCCTGCTCCATACTTATCAATGAATTTATCCAGATAGCCATCATGAAAGTCCAAGAACTTGTGAGAATCCTCAGCAATAATTTCCTCGATTTCTGTGCCTGAACTGTATATTTTCCCTTCTTTCAGAAGCAACAATATGATCCTTCGAACTACTTCCTCGAATCCAAAAACAGTCTTGTGCAAATAGACCGCATTAAACATAAAATAGCGAGAAACAAGTAGATGCTCTGCCGAGATTCTTGCTTTTGCATTAATAACGATATCTTGATCTTCCATTATATCTAAGTTATTTAAGATGTAATTTATATCAATCCGGCCATAAGGTACGCCAGTATTCAGAGAGTCTCGAACTAAATAATCCATTCTATCAACATCTAAACTCCTATGTAATAAACATGGAATGTCAGAGTGTTTGCCTTCAATAAGCGCCGCAATCTCTTCTGGTACGATACCGTCCTTTTCTAAAATTTCCTTAATGTCTTTTCTTTTGGTCAAAACCAACCTTGCTATTTTTGTGTGTTCTGGATAGGGATCGACACTTTGATTCGTACTTTCATCTTCACCATTTTTTTTGGAAAGATACATAGATATATAACGGTCCCAGTCTATATATTCCATTAAATGTGAATAAGGATAATGTCCAATATCATGGAGCAAAGACGCTATGCGTTCTTTCTTAACATCTTCGTCATTTTGTAATTGACTATTTCTTCGAAATGCATCAATAACTCGACTCGTTACGTGAAGAACACCCAGAGAATGAGCAAATCGGCTATAGCTGGCATTTGGATAAACCATAGATGCAAAACCGAGTTGCTTTAATTTACGTAAACGTTGAAAGGTGGGGGCATCGATTAGTTTTGTTTCTAATTCACTTAATCCAATGTCTCCATGAACGGGGTCGATAATTATTTTGTGTCGGTATTGATCTCGCATTCATTTATTATTGGATATAACTCACATCAGTTTCTTGTTACTGATAAGCCCACACTCGATCAGCCTTTCCCAAGCTTTTTTTATCAATTCATGTTGATCAGCGAATTGAGGCTTAGCTTTTATAAGCTTCTTGAATATATCCTCTTCCGAATCCGTTCGGGGCCAAGCTATATGCTTAAGGTAGTGTAGAGA
>JBARPZ010000309.1:0-2099 GCA_049643445.1 Sedimentisphaerales bacterium | reverse complement strand
TTGGCTCCAACATGGACATATATGATTTATCAAATTTAAATGATGTTAAATTACTTTCTACCGGACCGCGTCTGGACCCAAGCGAGTGCATTGGCACCGTTGTCTCGAATGGCAGGATTTTCTATACATGCCATGGTGGCGGCCTGCAGGTTTCACAGTTATATGGTGCAGAGGCCTCTTCCTTTACCGCTCCCTGGGATCTTACATCCCCTTCCGCAAAGACCATTAATGACTATTAGCACTATTCGGCAAATGTGCCTTTATTTTTTATCGGGCAATCTCCTTGCGCAGCCATTCAAGGCTTTGCTCAATCTTGCCGGGCGCTGCCTCGGATTCTATGGACAGCACACCGTCCCAGTTGGTGTCTTTTAACAGTTCGATACAGCCGGCGATGTTTTCAGCGTTGACCCCTTCACCAATACTGACAACAGACGTTGCGATTCCGGTTTCCCCGCCGCGAACTGCCTTTGCAAGCTCTTCGCTAACGTCCTTAATATGGCAATGGGAAACTTTATCTCGGAAGCGGCGAAGGAAAGCCACCGGGTCTTGCCCGGCGATAAAGGTATTGCCCGTATCGAGGTTCAGCCTCAGATAGGGTGAGTCGAAGAAGCTGAGGATTTGCTCCATCGTGTCAGGATTGGTCGTATATGGTCCGTGCGGCTCGACATTGATAATAATATCGTGGCTTTCGGCCCACTCCAGGACGACACGGTAGTACTGTTTTATCAGTGCCATAACTTCGTCATCGGTGTACCCTTCCGGTTTCTTGCTGCCGTCGGTTGTGTCCACGCATGGGCATCCAAGGGCTTTAGCGAACTGGATGGTGCGAATTGTGTAGCCGATACCGCGATACTGGCCCTCGGGACACGACATCGGATAGGCGGCGTCAAGCTGCGAGACCTTCAAGCCCATCGAGTCCAGGTAGCTCTTCAGTCTCAACGGGTCGGAGTGCAGCGGGATATGAGGATTATACCCCAACGCCTGGACGAAGTAGTCCCCGTCAATCGTTCCGAACTCGATGTACTCCATATCGTGGTCCTTGGCAAACTGGCAGGGGACCTCGTACGTCACATCGAAGTGCCGCCAATTGTCTACGTGCATACCTAACTTTAACATAACTTTACTCCTTTTTTGTGGCTGTTTATGGCTTTTTGATTCTATGACTACCGTGGCAATCCGTGCATTTCGGTTTTTTCTTATCCGAGCCCCTCTCCAGCCAGCGGGCGATAACCTCCTCGGCCCCAACATCGTGGCTTTCGTGGCATTTAACGCACATCTCGTTTGTCTTATCTCCCTCGAAGGTAATATCAGGCTTCGTCGCCCCGATATCTTCGTCGTTCGCATGGCCGGCGCTTATCCCGTGGCAGTCGATACAACCGACCTTTGCCTGGAGGTGGATTTTGCTCAACTCTTCCCGGACGAACGGTATATGGCACACGTAACAGCCCGCATTGGTGCCCATTGGATTAGTCTCATCATATTGTGTTAAGTCTGCTTCCTTGGCGGGCGGATTACATGAGCCAAGGAGCGCTATAAACGCTGCAATTGCGGGCAAACTCAAAATCCGTTTCATACTATTTCCCAGTTTCGCAGCCATTGATACTCCGGCGTAAGGTTCGCATGGTAGTTCTCCGCACACCGCCGCATTGCCGCCTTGTCTTTTTCCGTCAGCGCCTTATCTCGCTCGTATGAGCCTTTGACGTTTTCTTCGAGCTGCCCGGTGGTATTCACACCGGGTATCACCGCTGAGATTCGAGGCTCCTGCAGCATCGCCTTGATGAGCACATGGGCGCTTTTATCGACCTTGCCCTTGATTTGCTGTGGCTTAAGACCGAAAGTTGTCCCTGCTCCGAAGGGCTTGAGCCCGATTACTCCCACATTTTTATCTTTCGCTAATTTCAAAAGGCTGTCCCCCCCGAATTCCTTCGTCAAAAATAGATACGGGAAAATTATCACCGAAAACTGAGGATATTCTTTGAGCACGCGATGGAATACCTTCGGATTGTGGGCCGAGACGCCCAGCCAGCGGAGCTTACCCTGCTTTTTGGCCTTCTCGAAAACCTCGACGGTCATATCCAGAACTTTATGACTTATCATCA
>JBARPZ010000308.1:0-14871 GCA_049643445.1 Sedimentisphaerales bacterium | reverse complement strand
GTATTGTACCGGCCTGGTTTTCAAAAAGCCGAAGAAGCAGATTCAATATCGTTGTTTTGCCACCACCTGATGCACCAACCAGAGCAACGGTGTTGTTTTTTGGAATAGAGAAAGATACATTGCTTAACACCTTATTGGATGAGCCATTATAGAAAAAAGAAACATTCTTCAAACGCATTTCATTTTTGAATGTAAACTCTGTTTTCAGCTGTTTTATCTGGGAGATAACAGGCGTTGTCGTTAAAAAATCATAACAGGCAATCAGATTTGGGAAATGGCGTGCAATCGCAGCAAAATAACCTATTGCCATGGAGATCGCACCATTAATGCGATTAGATGTTATCACAAACAAACCTAACAAAGGAACCAGGCGAACTATTGCTTCAGGTGATTGAGTTCCAATGTAAATACCTATTGCCCCAATTCCAAGTCCAATAACCAGTTGAATAACAAAACTAGGCAGCAAAGAGCCCATCTGGATTTTTATAAGGAGCCTGGCATTTCTTATGGCCATATGAATATACTGATCCATCCAGTACCTGGTTTTGGCAAAAACCTTTACCAACTTTATACCGGATATGAACTCATTGAGATTTTGATGCTGCTTCTGTTTTAAATCAAGACTCTCCTTACTCGATTTGTTTACCAGGTTACGAATCAACCTTCTGCTGAAATAGATATAAACTATCCCGATAATCGCAACAGCAGATGTAATCGTCCATGAACTTACAAGAAGCAAGGCAATCAGAAACATAACCTTAATCACCTCACTAATCCCACGAATAGACGAGTCAATAACAGCCGCAATACTCTCACTTGCAACAGCGCTGTTGTATATCAGTTTGCCCTGTTTCTGATTTGTATAGAAAGAATACTGAGCTCTGCACAACACCGAATACATCTCTTTCTGATGATGTACCCAGAGATACGCCAATACTTTCTGGCTGAAATACGTATAAAATGTTTTATAAATAAAGGCAAAAATAGTAATAACTACCAGAACAATGCCCGAAGTAACTACATAGTTAAAACCAAGTATTGCCTGCGCCTTCAAGTACAACACATCAATATTAAAGAATCCGACAGGATCGGTTTTCTCTACAGTGATCTCTTTGATACCTGCATCCAATACCGGGAATAACGCTCCAACAGCCGCCATTTCGATTAAACCATAGGCAATGGTAAGAAAACCAAGGGCAACCAGTAAGCCGCTTGACGGCGAGAAAAAGTAATACAATATTTTCAGTTTATTTCTAAGATTGATCAATGAGAATGTCCTGATATATTCTACGTAGTTGTTGATTTCTTAGTGTTAATGAATATTCATTTTTTGCCAACTCATGTGACCTTTTACCCATCTCAATAATCTTATCAGGATTATCAGCAAAAAAGGTGAATGCCTTAACAAAACCATCTTTTGTCTGGTCAAAATCTCCCCTGGATTTTGCTTTTTCTAATAAACGGAAAAAATCTGCCCAAGTCGGCCATTTAGTTCCATAGCCTTCGTCATAAAAATAGAAAGGTACATCCACGACAATCCCGTTATTATTCATAATCTGATCATGTGACCTCTGGGACCGCATAGTTATTATGGGAAGTCCATACTCCATAGCCTCCATCACATTGCCACCACCATCAACGTGTAAAGGAGCAATTGCCACATGAGCATCTCTGCAAAGTGTTTCCTTTTCTTTGGAAGACAACGGAGCTTTTAGAATAAGCCTTACATTTTCACAACTGGCCCTTTTTTTGTATTTTTCAGGCACATAAGGACATGCAAGTGTCAACTGATGTGTTTTTCTTCCAGGAAACTCAAACCAGGCATCCAGTAATAAATCAACCCCTTTATTTATAAAGTCACTTGCCAGACACAGGAAATTAATCTTGTATATGGAGTCTGCGGCATTATCGAAATATGATTGTTTTGGGATTGTTCCTAGTCTAATAATTTCACACTTGTTTAATACGTCAGAACAATACCTCTGAAAAAGCTCCCATTGCCCACGCGATTCGACACATATCTTTTTACATTGCGGATTCTGGTAAACAAGTTCAATTGCCCTGTCTTTATGCATTAATACGTCAGCCGGTTCTAAAGGGACAGATGGTAATACTCCAACCACAGACAATGGATGATCATTAGGTTCAACAATAAAAGGGGTTTCATTTGTTACATCCGGATATGTTATCCAGTGATAGCATTTAGCCTGTTTGAAATTACAATAGTTTGCCGGAGGAAAACGATAATATCGATCAAACCAGGGATGTATGTCAAGGCTGTGATACTTGTATCTAAAATAAACCATAAGCGAATCATGGTTTAATGCTCTATTCATCTTTTCAATTGTAATTAAGGGAAATAACGAAACCCTCGCAAGATGCAATTTGGTAATTAATCTTGTTTTAAATTGATTTCGTAAGATTGTATTGATGGCCATGGTTTCTGATGTTAAAAATAAATCCGTTGATAGAATTGACTATGATAACTGTCAGAGCAAGAGCGGAATGTCCGGTCGATTCAGTATTATATGCAGAAACAACACTATTCCTTGGTTCAACGATGATTGATGTAAAAAATAGAAGACTGTAACAATGGAAATGATGGGAAACAATCATTTGCCAGTTTCCTGACTAGATCCTTTCTATCCTATAAGCTACATTCGCGCCACTATAATTATCATGCTGGAAGTAAGGCATAGCCTTTTGTAACCATTGAAGCAAGTAAGGCACTTTCTCATTATCCATTCCAGCATCGCTTATAGCATTGCAAAGCCGCTTCTTAAAGTCTACTATAGTTCTTTCACCCCCCCAATCGAAGTCTGTAGATATTATTTCGATTTCATAGTTATGCTTTTTGGCAAACGATTGAAAGTCAAAAGGACATAGAAAGTGAATGTCACTTAAGGACATGGGCACATCAAACAAAAATTGAAGTGTCATCCAAACATAGCCACGTGGATTTAAGAAAGATGGTGACGAAATAATTAACACTCCCTTGTTTTTAACATTTTTATCCATAAACGATTTCAAGGTCTCAAACGGATTGTCAATGTGCTCAAGTACACCCAGCATAATAACCACGTCGTATTGCGAATCTATATCCACAGCCTCTTTACAAATATAATTGACATTGTCCAGATTAATCTTTGATTTTGCTATTTTTATTGCCTCTTCGCTATAGTCGATTGCATCGACTTTCTTTGCCCCCGCGAATCCTATCATGGCTGAGAGTGCCCCTTCTCCGCAGCCGATTTCCAACACACTCTTCCCCTCCCAATTGTCTATGAAATCTAGAATGAGTTTGCACTGATTGTAGCTGCTGAATGAAAAATATCTCTCTTGCCCTTTTTTGTAGACGGCATCATAATGGTTTTTCAATGACTGATTTGTGATCATAAATGCTTCCTTTTCAGTTATTTAATTTCCTTATGAACACTTTCCTCCAACGGATCTTACCGTCAAGAAACTGCCATGCCATCGGACAATTCTTTGATAACACCCTCTCCGCCCTTTGCTTTTGTAATCAATTCCGCTACTTTTTTTATTTTGGGATGAGCATCGGAAGGTGCAACAGGAAAACCGACAATCTTCATAATTTCCAAATCGTTCAAATCGTTTCCAATGTATATTATTTTCTTTAAATCATAATCATGTTGCTTGCAGTAATTCTCTAAAGCAAGTTTTTTGTCTTTACAGGAAGCAATGACTTCAATGCGAAGCTTTGCTGCTCTGGCCTTTATAACAGGATTCGTTTCTGTGCTCAGAATCAATTGCGGAATACCTAAATCACGGAAATATTCAACACCTAGCCCATCCGCTCGATTAGCAATAACAGCCTCAGTTCCATCCTGAAAAACAATGACTCGATTGTCCGTCATTACACCATCAAAGTCATAAACAATGAGATCAATATTTTTCAATATAAAACTGCTCTTCATTGTTCGCCTTTACTTTTTACGTGCATAAAGAGTCATAATATTACCATAAAATGGAGGTGATATCTTAGATGTATCAAACAACCTCAGCAAATTCTCTTCGGTAAAATACCCCGTCTCAAAATACGGGTAATCAATTCTGTCAACCTGAAATCCATAGTCAGACAATAACTCTCTGAGACTCCAATCACTAAACAAACTAACATGTGTTTTATCGTGTAACATTCTAAATCTGTCACCAAATCTTCTCGCAGTTCCAGAATCAAAATTTGGCGTCGAAATAACCAAATGCCCATGCGTTTTTAGTATCCTGTGAACATTCTTAATTAAGCTTATTGGGTCCTTTACGTGCTCAATTACATGATGACATAACACTAAATTAAAGAACTCTTCATTATAGGTCGTTTTCTCTAAAGGCCCTATGTGTAGATTCGAGATATACTTCCTAGCGATCTGTGCCGCCTTCTCAGATACTTCTAATCCATATTTTATCCACGCATCATCTATCGCTGAAGAGACAAATCCCGCTCCACACCCTAAATCCAAAAGCCGCTTTTGTGAACCTGAGACAAGGCTATTGACAAATGTAATTTCATTTTTGCAAAATGTTATTTTGCGTTCTCTTTCTTCAAGCATATTTCGCTTGTTACCATCAGGATCTAGCTGTATATCATAATAGTCTTCAAATCCACCATCATAGGTTCTCGTTTCAAAATACTTTCCCTCTTTTACACGCATTTCCTTTTCCAAAAAGACCTCGACAATCATCAAGTCTTCAGGCGTATCAATGTCCAAGGCAGCAATCTCTGACACTTCAACATATGCGCATGGAAAACAGATTCTATTTTTCTCTTTCTTTAATGCTTCAATATTTGTTATCCAAAAACACCCTGTTTCAGTCTTTTTAGGCTCCTTATTCTGCGTCATCGGCCTTTCAAGGATATCTGGCTCATCAATTGAAAACTTCGTATCGTTAGTATATGTTAAGACACTCTTAAAGTGATTATCTGCCAAGGCCTTAAGGCCTTCTTCTATGTATTCAGGACGGTTTAATGGACTTGTAGCTTGCAATAGGATTACATTATCATAGAACTCACCGCGTTTTTCCATCTCACAAATGACATAGAGCAACGTCTCTTCCGTTTTTGAGCTAGGACCCGATATCTCAGGTGGTCTCATAACAACATCAACATCGTATCCTCGAGCAATTTCAGCATAATAGTCATTGTTTGTTGCAACAATAATTTTATCAATCGCATTGACCTGCCGTGCACAGTCAATTGGATAATACATTAGCGGATGGCCAGCAACGAGTTTAATATTCTTGTGCTTAATCCTTTCGCTATTGGATCTCATAGGAATCACGGCTAGATTTCTCATATCAATACCTTTTGGGGTGGGCTTGAGAATCCATTAGTTTCAGGAATAGATAGATTTCGCTTTCATAAATATGTATACTGGCTAGCTCCATTAAAGAAATCATCTCCTTTGCAGGAAGGAAATATTAACGACATGGATCAAAGGCTAGATGTGCGCGAAGTTTTTTCGCTATCGGAATTTCTTTTATATTTACAACCCTCTTGCCATTTCCCATGGCCTTTTCGATCTTTCGTACAGCCCCAACCAATTGTCGAAATCCCGCAGGTTCCACGGAGGCCGCCTGATCAGACCCATACATAGCGCGATCAAGAGTAATATGCCGCTCTAGTGACGTAATTCCAACAGCCGCAGCGGCATATGAAACTGCCAAACCAACCTCGTGCCCACTGTACCCTATATCGCATTGATAACGATCACGGAGAACCTTGATGCAGCTTAAATTGGCATCCTCATCCTGCATTGGATACATTGAAACGCAGTGCATAAGCTCGAAAGGGCAATCTGCGGCCCTAAATATCTCCACAGCACGGTCAATCTGTTTAATTTCCGACATCCCAGTAGAGATGAAGGTGTGCTTCTTTTCTGAGGCGACTTCCCTGAGTAGGTCTTCATAAACGATCATAGCAGAGGCGATTTTATTGTATTTACAGGCAAACTGTCGTAGAAATTGTTGACTTTCAAGATCCCATGCTGAAGCAAACCATTCTATTCCGACATACTTGCAGTAAGCATCGATCTCTTTATACTCCTCCAAACCAAATTCAAGCCCTTCTTTTTGCTCGCGTTGTGTAGTTCCCCAGGGACTTTTGCGCGGTGAATCGAGCAACTCCTTTGTATAAACCAAATCGAGAGTCCTTTTCTGAAATTTAACAGCATCCGCACCGGCATCCTTTGCAACATCAATCAACTGCTTTGCAATCTCAACATCTCCATTGTGGTTTATACCAACTTCTGCAATGATAAAAATAGACATTTTTATTCACTCCTTTGTTTGCGGGATTTCCAAGTATTCGAAATAGTTTTTAGAATACACAACTGACTTTTTAAAATGACAACTGTAATTGCCTAAATCGATCGTGTGTAATCCCCCCGATTGAATTCAAGGCCTGCTGCATCATTACTTGCCCGCATACATAACTATCCAGAGCCAAGTACCTGATGGCAACATGATGAGCCCCTTTCATTATTAGGGTTTCACCTACAAATGAACCAAAACCACCAGCACATAGATGATCTTCAATTACTATGATCTTTCGATAACAAGATAACGATTCTGCCAATATGCAACGAAACGGCTCACCCCAAATAGGAACAGAAGCAAGTCCCCAGCCACTGAATTCCGTTTCTTTAACAAAAGCAGCTCCGTATGTAAGTGCAGCACCCGTTGTTAAAACAAGTAGCCCAGACTCAATAGATTCCTTAAGTATTACCGGTACTCCAGGCTTTACGTCAGGACGCTGGGAATGCACAACAGCCTCTCCAGCTTTTCCCAGTCGCAAATAAGATGGGCATGGATTGTCAACCAACCAGTCTAAACAACAAGCCGTCTCAACAGGGTCACCAGGTGCAGCTAACGTCATATTAGGCATGGTCCGTATAATAGCATAATCCTGCACTGCATGATGGGAATAACCAAGATTGCCATAGGCCAATCCCCCACCAACCGCAACAACTGTTACAGGCAATTCATGATAAGCAATATCATTTCGCAATTGTTCAGCACATCGAAATGTCGGAAAATTAGCAATGGAGTATATTAAAACATGGTATCCCTCACTGGCTATTCCAGCAGCCACACCCGCCATATTCTGTTCAGCAATACCGGCATTAAGAAAACGATCAGGATATTTTTCAGCAAAAGGCTCTACAACAGAAAAACCCAAATCCCCTACAATTAGAAACAGCCTTGGATTTTTCCCTGCAAGAGCAATAAGTTCGTTTATGAATGCGGTTCTCAAGTATCAAACCTTTTCAATCTCATAGATCGCCTGTTTCAACTGCTGATCATCTGGAGATTTATAATGCCATGCCAATTCATTTTCCATATACGAGACACCTCGTCCTTTAATGGTATGTGCGATAACACATGAAGGCCGTCCTTCTAAATATGGAATGTCCAACAGGGCAGTTTCAATCTGCTTATAATCATGACCATCAATCTCTCGAACACACCAACCAAAGGCTTCCAGTTTTTTCCCCAAAGGCTCAAGACAAAGAATTTCATTAGTATTACCCAGACTCTGAATCTTATTATAATCAATTAAAGCAACAAGGTTATCCAGTCGATGATGAGCAGCAAACATGAACGCTTCCCAATTAGACCCCTCATCCAACTCGCCGTCACCTAGAAGCACATACGTTCGCCACGACTCCTTCCGTTTCTTTGCAGCTAATGCTTTGCCTGCCCCAAAGGATAACCCGTGCCCAAGCGACCCAGTTGAAAATTCCACTCCAGGCACCTTGTGACTAATATGTGACATCAGACGAGACCCATCTTGTCCATAAGTCTCCAATTCCTCCAGATTGATAAACCCAGACAAGGCCAGCGTTGCATAAAGACTGACACAGGAGTGCCCTTTGCTTAATATAAAGCGGTCGCGATCGCTTTTGTCAGGATCATCTGGATTAATATTCAGGATCACTTTGTAAAGTACTGCAAGTAAATCAACCATCGAGAGTGCACCACCAATGTGTGAGGCATTTGCTCGATGAACCATCTTCAATGATTCTGTTCGAATACAACGTGCAAATTCAGTTGTTGATTGAATATTCATAATTTTGTTTCAACAAATGAGTGCCTTACGAATACATTCACATATATAGTCAACCTCAAGACGACTTAAACAAACACCACTCGGAAGGTTGATCGCGTGATCACCTATCAACTTTGCCACGGGTTGTGGCTTTTGCTTTACCGGCCAAATAGGGTACTGACTTATTGCTGGGAAAACAGGACGAGAATCGATATTTTGTTCCTTTAGCGATGCAATCAACGCATCTCGTGTCAATGGAGCATCCTCATGCAAGCGTAAACTTGTCATCCAATAAACACTACGCGCCCAAGGCATTTCTTTATTCAGGCTGACACATAACACATCTTTTAAATTCTCTTGATACCAGGAAAAGACACGACGTTTTGCTTCAACCATACTGTTGTTACGTTCTATTTGTCCCAATCCAATCGCAGCCTGAATATTTGACATTTTGTATTTCAGTCCGTTCTTTTCGATCCAAAAAGTGCCAGGCTTGCGTCCCTGATCCCATATTTGTCTGGCTTTTTCATACAAATCTTGATCACTGGTTACCAACATTCCGCCTTCTCCGGTAACCGCCAACTTGGCACCTTGAAAACTAAACGCTGCAAAGTGACCAAATGATCCTGTTCGTTTGCCTTTATATTCAGCGCCAATAGAGGGCGCTGCATCTTCTACAAAATAAAGACCATGTCTTTGAGCAATCTCCATAATAGGATCCATGTTGCAAGGATGACCATATAAATGTACCGGTATTACCGCTTTAGTCTTTGCTGTAATACACGACTCAAAAGAATTTGGATCAAGACACCAGCTATTTTTTTCAACATCAACAAAAATAGGCGTAGCCCCCACATAAAGAATGGCATTTGCCGTGGCAACCCAGGTAATATCCGGTACAATGACCTCATCACCTGGTCCAATCTCCAAAGCTGCAAGAGCAATATGTAATGCACCGGTGCAGCACGATGTAGCAATTGCATAGTCCCTGTTTACATATTTTGCAAATTCTTCTTCAAAACGATTTATGTAGAAAGACCAGTTTTTATTCCATCCATGTCGTGTCGCATCAGTGGCATAGTATACTTCCCTAGCAGAGATAGATGGACCTGCTGTGAGAATCATAGATTGCCCTGCAACTTTTGAATTCTCCTTCCACTTCATTTTAATGAAATATGCATCAGGTTTGCCATGATCGCCAGCCTCAACAGAATCCAACTGGATAACATCACCACAAACATGCTTTCGCAAAGGCTGCCTTTCAATCTCAAAAAAGTTATTTTTTTGATAAAACGTTTGAGCATGCTCGTTATCATCCAATACCCGAAGAACAACGCTTTCAGGCCATAAGGTTGTGTTTGCCCAATCGATAAGCGTATTAAGAGAAAGAGACATAATCCCAGGTGCAACTTCAGATACACCTCGTACAACATTATCGATTTCCATGACCAATTCATCATTTAGGCAATTGGCAAAACCTATGTGCCCAGCGATATGACCACAAGCATCCTGAACCAGAAATAGTATTCGATCTGGTACATCAAGGAGTTTTTTTTCTAGCCATGTTTGGGTACCCTCAAGCGTAACTGGGAATTGTGTTGGAAAGGCTTTTGCATGCTCCATTCTCCAGTCAGCGAGGGTTTGAATCAATATCGTATCACTTGTGTGAAAACGGGAGACTGCTACGAGTGCGCCTTGTCCATCAGGAAGATAAATAGCCTTCCCGTAGCATTCCTCTAATGTTTTAGACTCTTTAAGAAAGGCAAAATCACTGACAATCGCTTTCCGATATACTGCAATACGTGAATCAATGGCGGATGAGTTAACTCTGATTGATACAGAATTCTGAGCATTTTTCTGAACACTTGTTATTGAATTCATAACTACGACTTCCAAGAAGTTTAATCAGGAAAGATCTCCCCAATCATCAATTCGAATGTTATCTTGAGATATCCGATAATCAACTGTAAGCAGTTCTTTAAATTGCTGAATCATCTTAAAAGGCCCACAAAGGTAAAAAATTGCCGAAGAAATGTCATTTAATAATTGGCACACAATTTCGAGAGAAATTTTTCCACTATAAATATTATAATATGGCCCATTCATCATTATGATAAACAATATCTGTTACTTCTGCCTGAAATTTAACCGATGTTCCCATTAAGCATGTTCTTTCATAAATACTTCAAAAACTTCTGAAATATGTTGAATGTGTCTTTCTGTAAGCCCAGGATACACACCAATAAAAAACGTGTTATTCATAATCAGATCAGTATTGGTTAATTCTCCGTGTACTCGATATGCCGTATTAGAATAAGCGGGTTGGCATATGATATTTCCACAAAACAGGTTCCGTGTTTCGATTTTAGCCTCTTCTAAATAGCGAGTAAGTTCATTGCGAGTAAAGGCAGCCTCGTCGGCAACGGTAATGACATAACCAAAATAGCAGGGTTCACTATTGGCTGGCGTCTGAGGGAGAATGAGTTGATCCCGATAAGGCTGTAGTTTTTCCGTAAGAGCTGCCCAATTAGAGCGTCTAGCCTTAATAAAACCATCAAGCTTCTTGAATTGAGCGCAACCAATCGCCGCTTGAATATCTGTTACTTTCAAATTATATCCAATGTGAGAATACACATACTTATGGTCAAACCCTAATGGTAAAGTCCCGAATTGTTGAGAAAATCGTTTGCCACAGGTGTTATTCTCTCCACCACTGCAATAGCAATCCCTGCCCCAATCGCGGAAGGAACGTGCGACACGGGCCAAATCTTCATTATTAGTAAGCACTGCGCCTCCTTCTCCCATGGTCATTTGATGGGCCGGATAAAACGATAGTGTCGCAATATCACCAAAGGTACCGAGCAACTTTCCGTTTAATTTAGAACCCAATGCGTCACAACAATCCTCAACCAGCCATATACCTTTTTCCTTGCAAAGCTCTTTCATTGCAGCAACATCATATGGAATTCCCATTGTATGAGCAATCATCACTGCTTTGGTGCGACTGGTAATTGCTGATGCAATAGCTTCAACAGAGGGAACATATGTTCCCAGCTCAACATCAATAAAGACAGGAACAGCACCATTTTGAATAATAGGATTAATTGTCGTGGGAAAACCTGCGGCTACAGTGATAACTTCATCTCCAGGACAAATCCTATTATCGCCAAGAACCGGCGATGTTAAAGCACTGAAAGCGACTAAATTCGCAGATGAACCTGAATTCACTAAAAGTGCCGTATCAAGATCGTAATAATCAGAAAGGGATACTTCCAACTCTTTAGAAAAGCGCCCGGCAGTCAACCAGAAATCAAGACTTGCATCTACGGCATAGCGTAATTCTTCGTCGCTAAAAACCCGCCCTGCATATCGAACTGGTGTTTCGCCAGGTATAAATTCTTTGGGCGAAAAGGCTTGCTGGTAGTATTCACTGACCAGTCGCAATATCTCCCTCCTCTTTTCTGTTGAGTTAGTCATTTATGATGATTCCTAGGTCAGAGGGCAAGTCTTCTAATGCATCGCTGGATAAATGACATCATATCACGTTCTCCAGTCTTCTATATTCAGTCTTCGCAAGCCCATCGCTGTTTCTGGCACTTTGCTTGATCATGATAGGCTAGAATTTGATTCCTTGTTATGGCTGAAGTACGTTCACTATCCAGTTGCAACTCTATGACGTCGCGGTACCATTCCACAGTTTTTTTAACAGCCATCTCAAAGTCCCAGACAGATTGCCATCGCAGATTGTGCCATGCCTTGTCTGTTGTGAGATTCAGGAGATCGGCTTCATGCAGAGATTGTGGGCCACTATCGTCTTGCCATGTTCCTGGCCAGCAGCCTAATATTTTCTCGACTAGATAGGCAACCGTGTGATTGGAGTCCACACTAGGCCCAAAATTATAGGCTCCGCACAGTCCATCAGCTTCATTGCTATTTCCGGGGTAAAGAAGCTGTCCTAAGAGAAGATATCCGGATAACGGCTCTAATACATGTTGCCATGGACGTGTGGCCTGTGGATTTCGAACAGAGATTGGCCGGCCCTTTGACAAGGCCCGGATGGAATCCGGAACAATGCGATCTTCAGACCAATCACCCCCTCCTATTACGTTGCCGGCCCGCGCGCTGGCAATGGCCACGTGGTGATCAGATTTGATTTCGAAATATGATTTCCTATAAGACTTAACAGCCAATTCTGCACAGGCCTTGCTGGCACTATACGGATCATGCCCCCCTAACGGATCATTTTCTCTATACCCGAAATTCCATTCCTTGTTCTCATAGCATTTGTCTGTTGTAATGATTACCACTGAACAGAGCTTCTTGAAAAACCGTAAGGCATCAAGAAGATGTACGGTACCCATCACATTCGTTTCGTAAGTCACAATAGGTTCAGCATAAGACCGCCTTACCAGTGGTTGTGCAGCAAGATGAAAAACAACATCAGGTTGTGCTGCTTCAAGCGTCTCTGTTAATGCTCTTGCATTTCGAATGTCGCTAATATGATGGTCAACGCGTTTTTCCAATCCCAATTGATTAAAAAGTGATGGATCCGTCTCCGGGTCAAGACTATAGCCAACAGGATGAGCTCCAAGCAAAAGAAGCCATTCTGAGAGCCAACTCCCCTTAAATCCTGTATGCCCAGTTATAAAAATCCTTTTGCCTCTGTAAAAACCGTTAAACATTACGCTCTCTATACAACTGGTAGGATTTTGTGGCCTTCATTGGAATATCTTCTATCTCAACCGGCACTTTACGACCCCATAGTTTCCAGGGCGCCTTACCACTAGCCCACAGTTCTTCGAGTTTATTCTTGTCTCGCAGAGTATCCATCGCATGCCAAAAACCTTGATGCTTATACGCGTGAAGTTGGCCCTCTGCGGCTAAACGTTCCAGTGGCTCCCGCTCCCATATAGTTTTGTCATCCTCAATGTAGTCTATGGCTTTAGGGTCAAGCACGAAAAAGCCCCCATTAATCCATCCCCCCTCACTTTGAGGTTTTTCTTCGAAACAATTAACTGTAGATCCTTCAATGTCTAATACTCCAAACCTGGCCGGAGGTTGGACCGCTGTCATAGTAGCTAAAACTCCTTGTTTCTTGTGAGCATTTACCAATTCATCAATGGTTACATCACTAAGTCCATCACCGTATGTGAAACAAAAAGGCTCATCATCAAGGTAGGGAGCCACGCATTTCAGTCGTCCTCCTGTCATTGTGTTAAGCCCAGTATCAAGCAAGGTTACCTTCCAGGGTTCACAGTGGTTAGTGTGAACTTCCATTTCATTCTTTCTCATATCAAAGGTAACATCAGACATATGTAGGAAGTAATTGGCAAAATACTCTTTTATACAGTAGCCCTTATATCCAAGACATATTATAAAATCATTAACTCCAAAGCATGTATAAAGCTTCATAATATGCCAGAGGATAGGCTTTCCGCCAATTTCAATCATGGGCTTCGGCCGGAAATCTGTTTCTTCAGAAATTCGCGTACCAAATCCCCCTGCAAGAATAACTGCTTTCATATTACTCTGGCCGTAAATCAATTGGGAAAAATTAGAATGAAGTGAAGAAACACCTACAAGGTAATGCTTTGTTCTCTATAAATGCAATGCCACCTAGTACTCAGTCCACAAAATAAAGTCTGTTAGGTCTTTTTGCCGATAGGATTAACATGGCACATAACCCTTAATCCCTTAATCCGGCAAGGAGGCCAACATGAAAAAATATATTGTTGAATTGACAAGTGAAGAACGCTCTGGACTCAAGGACATCATCAAAGCCGAACGTATGGCGGCACACAAACGGCGGCATGCCCGTATTATGCTTAAGGCTGACCAAGGGCCACAAGGTCCAGCCTGGAAAGACGCAGACATTGCCAATGCCTTTGATTGTACGATCAAGAGCGTTGAGCGTCTTCGTAAGCGGCTGGTTGAACACGGGTTGGAAGCAGCAATGGATCATGGCAATCGTGGTTCATATCGTCCCAAAAAACTGGATGGCGTTGCTGAGGCGCATTTGATTGCAACAGCATGTTCTTCTGCTCCCCAAGGCCGGAATCGCTGGACGGTCAGATTGCTGGCAGAACAAATGGTGGCATTGGGTTTTGTGGATTCCTGCAGTAAAAGCACGGTACACAATACGCTAAAAAAAACGAACTTAAGCCTCATCTAAACAAGTATTGGTGCATACCGCCAAAGGCAAATGCGGCGTTTGTAGCAGCGATGGAAGATGTCTTAGAAGTGTATCTAAGGCCTCTTAACAGCAAAATGCCATTAGTGTGTCTTGACGAAGCATCGAAACAGCTTGTTGCTGAAACTCGCAAGTCGATTGCTGTTGAGCCAGGCAAACCTAAGCGTGTTGATGCTGAATATCGCCGTTGCGGAACCGCCAGCGTTTTTATGATGAACGCTCCACTGGAGGCCGAGCGATATGTTCGAGTTCGTCAGCGTCGAACACGGCAGGATTTTGCTGAAGTTATCCGCCATTTGTGTGATGAGCTTTATCCTGAAGCAGAAAAAATCGTGCTGGTCATGGACAACCTTAACACACATAATACAGCGTCGCTGTATGAGACATTCGAGCCGGCCCAAGCTCGGCGGTTGACAGAAAAGCTGGAAATTCATTATACTCCGAAACATGGCAGTTGGCTGAATATGGCTGAGATTGAATTGAGCATTCTTAGCCGCCAGTGCATGAAAGATTACTTTGAAAGCATCGAGCAATTGACAACAGCTATTGCAGCTTGGGAGCGTTCGAGAAATGAAAACAAAACAGGCATAGACTGGCAATTCACTACAGCTAA
>JBARPZ010000307.1:0-1580 GCA_049643445.1 Sedimentisphaerales bacterium | reverse complement strand
GAACAATCTCCTTACCTGTTTGTCGGTAACCATCTGAAATCTCCCAACTTAAGGAAATTCAGATAGTCTATTGTCTTCGATTAATATCCGGAACTTTTAACTGTCGCCGGAAGGTAAGAATAATTGTTGCTGATCAAGCTGAAGCTAAACAGTAAATTAAGACTTAATTGCACAAAATTTAAATTATTTTCTTGAACACAACATACCCTTGGGGGGTATAATAGGAAAGCATGTATATAAGGAACATAAGATGGGAACAAATCCGAGTCATGTTGATAACCTGGTGGCATTAAGGCGAATTGAGGGGCAGGTTCGCGGTGTTCAAAGGATGATTGAAGAGCGTAAATACTGTATCGATATATTGAACCAGATATATGCCGTCAAGGGTGCGCTTGGCCGGGTTGAAGAGAAAATATTGGAAAAGCACTTTCGAAATTGTGTAACTGAAGCTGTCAAAGGAAGCTCTGAAAAAGAAAAACAGCAAAAGATGGATGAAATTTTCAAATTGATACATCAAACACGAAGGGGGTAAAATGTGGCTATAGAAAAGCGATTGGTCTGTGTTATGTAATGAAGTAGTGCGGCTGTGTAAATTTAAGGGGCAAGATATGAATAGAGGAGTTCTTAGGATTGCAGTTATGGCTGTGCTTATCTTTATACCATCCGTGCGGGCATCACAGGAAAAAAGCGAGCCGAACATTCCGGTGAGTCTTCAGGATTACCTGCGATATGCGGCCCTGAATAATGCGGGGCTTAAGGCTGCTTTTGAACAGTGGAAGGCTGCGGTTGAGCAGGTGCCACAGGCCGAATCTCTGCCGGACCCAAGATTCAACTATGGTTACTTCATTGAGGAAGTCGAGACGAGGGTTGGGCCCCAAAGACAAAAGTTCGGGATCATGCAGGTTTTCCCGTGGTTTGGAAAGATTGAGGCACGGACAGATGCTGCAGCGGCCAGTGCCAAAGCTGCAAGGAAGCAGTGCGAGGCGAGAAGGCTCAAGTTGTTTTTCGAAGTGAAAGAAACGTTTTATGAATATACGTATTTAGCAAGGGCAATTGAGATAGCGAGGGAAAATCTGGAGCTGGTCAAGGGTTTTGAAGAAGTAGTGCGGATAAAGTATATGGCAACGGCCGCGACGCATCCGGATTTCATACGGGCACAGGTAGAGCTTGCAAAGATTGAAGATGTTCTCAAGAACCTCGAGGATTTGCGGGAACCGATTGTTGCCAGGCTCAATGCGGTCCTTAACCGGCGAAACTTTGAAATGCTGCCGTGGCCTCGCAGAGAGGAATTTGTGCCGGTACAGATACAACGCGAGAAATTAATCGAGCTGTTGAGACAGATGAATCCAGAACTTGGGGCATTGGATTTCGAGCTGGAAGCGGCAAAAAGCAAAGTGGAGTTGGCGAAGAAAAAGTTTTATCCAGATGTAGGTGTGGGTGTTGACTCGATTCAGACGGACGGCGGGGATGATGCAGTGATTTTGATGTTTTCTATGAACCTGCCTATCTGGCGGGACAGTTACAAAGCGGCCCACCGGCAGGCGAAAGCGAATGTGAGAAAGACTGCGCAGCAGAAGAGG
>JBARPZ010000306.1:0-2731 GCA_049643445.1 Sedimentisphaerales bacterium | reverse complement strand
GTCCTCCAGAACAAGCTTGGCCGCGAACCCTCCCAACTCGTCGTCCGAAAGGTTGAAATGAAAAAGGACAGGCTGCTTGGGAAACTAAGTATCAAACATCACCTTTCGCTCGCAGACGAAGATTTTGCTCTAACTACAGAAGTTTGGAAAGACAAAGCGAGTTTGCGCATAAAGCTCTCATGCCCAAAACGGATTACTGATATGGCACTGGGACAGGCAGACCAGAAGGCCCCTCGTGTTTACTATGGCCACGGATACTGCATAGTTGAGCCGAAAGCCTTCAGGGCAAACTTCGGCGGACATGACCTGTCAACGAGCCACGTCGGATTCGATTTTGATAATGGCATCTCACTCCTGACCGCCTGCAACAATCCGCCTGACTACCTGGAAGTAGACCCGGACCAAAGGACATACGCCCTTCACACGCACCTCGATGCTACGATGACGTTCGTGCCGAGTATCAAGGGTTCTTTTGATTGTGCCAGAAAGTACCGGCCCCTGTTCGATAAGAAACCAGCGGCCGGGCTAAAGAATAAGGCGGGTCGATTTGTCTTCGATATCTGGGGCGGACGCTACACCGAAATCGCTGAGACGATGAAGCAAATGATATCTTACGGCCTGACCGATTCGCTGCTGACCGTACACGTATGGCAGCGATGGGGCTATGATTACCGCCTGCCGGATATTTACCCACCCCTGCCGTCGCTTGGCACAATTGAAGACATGCAGCAGATTGCAAAAGTATGTGCCGAGCATGACATCCCGTGGGGCTTACACGATAATTATATCGACATTTATCCCGATGCGACCGATTATAGCTATGACCACATCTGCTTCACCGAACAGGGTGAGCCCATCAAGGCCTGGCTCAACGAAGGACGCGACGCCCAGAGCTACCGCTGGCGGCCGGACCACATCATGCCCTTCATCAAACGAAATCTAAAACTCATAAAGCCGAACCTAAAACCCACACATTACTTCATCGACGTTTTTACTTCGCTGCCATGCTTCGATTTCTACGATAGATATGGAAATTTTCACTCGATGCTTGAGACTCGCAAATCATGGGGCGAGGCTTTCGCCTGGATACGAGATTATCTCGGTGAAAATGCGCCCACCACGTCCGAAGCAGGACACGACCAGCTTATCGGTTACCTCGACGGCTCCGATTGCCAGCACTTGCAGCTTTCACCTGTAAGCAAGAGATTCTGCATAAGACTCGACTGCATGGATTGGGAGCGTGTGCCGTGGTTCGATGCCGTCCTGCACGATAAGTTTAGTCTCCATGGCGTCGGATATTCCGGCCGTTACCAGGGGGGTCGAGAGCGGCGTAACCACGGCATCGAAAGCGATGATTACATCAGCGCCGAGATTCTTGAAGGCCACGCCCTCATGATTGACAGGCCGGCATTTGGCCGCGGTGCCATCCGAAAGTACTGGCTCGCGCAGGATTTCATCCGCAGCACCGCCCTCGACAATATCGAGGATGTCGAGTTCATTAATGGAGATATACACAGACAGCTCATCACATGGAAATCCGGAGCACAGGTTTACGTTAATCGCGGCGATAAGGACTGGCAGGTGGCCGGCAAAATCCTTCCTCAATACGGATACTTTGCAAAGAATGGCAGCCTCGAATCCAGCATCGAAAGAATAAACGGTATCATCACCGAACAGTCACGCGGGCCGTCCCGCTGTTACTTCAACGCGCGCGGATTCAGCACTGATGCAACACTTGGTATCAGCCCGACTGCCGATAGGCTCGAATATCTCGGCGATCGCAGGTTCAAACTAATTGTGAACTGGAATGTTCAAAGAGCGGCCTCGAAGGACCTGCAGATTTTCATACACTTTAACAGCCTAAAGTCCGAACGGACCGACAAAATCGCCTTCCAGAGCGGCGGCAATCCCACTACCGGTACAAGTAAATGGGCCGGTCGCGTCACAACCGGCGAAAACTGGATTGCAGAAATCCCAAAAACCTATGGCACCGGCGAGTATGAAATCACAATCGGACTATGGGACCCCTCCACAGGCAGACGCTTCGCTCTTTACGGAGATGACGATGGCAGCACACGCTATCACCTCGGCAAACTTATAGTTGAGGGAACGGATGAAAAAATAACGAACATTCGACTCGTCAAGCATAAATCAAAACCACAGCCCCCGCTCAGGTGGAACGTCGGCAGGATTCCGATCTACTTTGGCCCTGTCGTAAGCCAAGGCGCCTTCCGCTGTCAATTGAATAAGAACACGATTGTTGTCACTCCATTGCCCAACCTCGAACCATTTATGGTTACACTGCGCACTGATAAGCTGACCGGTACTAAAGACAAATACGCTACATCAGTAACCACCATCGACGCTGATGGCAAAAATATACGAAGTGTTGAATTCGATGCACAAAATACCCAGATTCAGTTTCAGACACGCAAAAACGAGTTTGCATATAAGATTGTGCTGTCCTTGGGACTCCTTACGGAGAAACGCTTATAAAGGTAATATAAGGAGAAGATAATGAATAAGACTAACTCTACCGTGGTATTTGTGGTATTTATGGCATCGATTTTATTTGTAACGACCCTTCCCTTGTGGGCTGAGGGGCAAGCTAAATCACTGGCTCTCTTTAGTTTTGACAAGGGCTTTGATATCAGCACAGTTATAACCAGTGATGCCAAAGTAAGCCTCTCCGAAGAAGCGGCATTGCGCATGGAAACCGGCACCAAACAGA
>JBARPZ010000305.1:0-4227 GCA_049643445.1 Sedimentisphaerales bacterium | reverse complement strand
GAAGGTGTAAGCAAAACAAACAAAATCAAAATGGCGCCTATAAGTATTAATTTGCTGCCCTGCATTTTAAAAGATGTGGCGATCTTATGGTTCAGAAATTGCGCAGAAGTTTCACTGAGATAAATTTGCTTGTATTTGTAATGACTGAAAAACATATAATCCCGCCCTCTTCTGTAAAGTATCAAAGACACGTAGAACAGCACTGCAACAATTATAACATTGCGAGAGCCCACCTAACTAAAACTAAATTATACCCCTACTGATTCAGATATATTGCAATCCGCACCTTATAAATTTTTCTTCAATAACGGAAATATATTATAGCACTTTTTATGCTCCTTGTCAAGAGTTTTTGCATAGAAAAGGGTTTTCAATGCGAGCGACGACTGTTCTATCTGACGGCGCAGCGCAGCAGCAGGGTCTGATTTTGATTAAATCTAACCACACTGAATTAAGAGACTTATGAACATTTGAGTCAAAGTTTCCTCCCTTACATTATATGCTGTCCGATAAAACCAGCGATCGGTATGAGGTTAGTTTACGTGAATATATATCATATCTTCTTCTTAAGCAGAAATGATACATCTTTTACATCATTGCTATCCTTAATTGTCATCGTAATATTTTGTTTATCCCCGGACATTAGAAGCCGTCTAAGCTCCCACATGTCGTATTTACTTGCATCCTTTTCGTTGACTTTAAGTATGATATCTTTAGGACCAATACCTGCTTCCAGCGCGGGGCTCCCTTCATCAACTGAATAGACCACGGTATTTCCTGTAATGTGAAGAAGGTGCAGGCCGCTCATATCGGTTTCGTCAATCTTTTTGAAGTCTTTGCCTTTTCTGAGATAAATCCTGCTGTTGGGAAAGTCAAAGGTAACTGTGTGGCGAGACAGGAACAACAAGCCCAGATGAGACCAATTGGCTTCACTGAAGATAAGCTCCTCGTACTCAAATGATCCAACAGAAATACTATCGATACGGCATTCTCTATTTTGTATCACACCGGAAGCTGTGGCAAATAGTGATTCGGAAGTATTTAGTTTCTTTTCTGATATAAATTTATCAAATATGTCACTGGCTAATGCTCCTGTGCTATTTGAGCCGGTGTCGATCACGAAGTTCACATTTATATTATCGAGGATGTCGCTTGTAATATGCGGCCAGCCCAGCCTATCATACTTTAATAGTAATTCTATTCCCCAGTCGGTGTTTTGTCCCTCCACAGGCTGAAGAAATGAAAGTGTACCTTGATCGAAATCTATTTGGATTACATACTTCTTTAAAAAATTCATACCAATAATTCCGCTTATTGTATTTCCGTCAATCAGGCTGAGCATTTTAAGGTCAAGGCAGCTTACCTCGTTGGAATCTTTCAGGTTGAGGGGGCCGAGAAAGGCTTCAGGTGCATCAAATATTTCTGCTTTGATTGGACTTCCAAGCGTTAGTGCTTTTTCGATTTTCTTAACCTCTCCCAATTCATGTCTTAATGAAGTATCATACACTGTGTGCGAGCTGCCGGTGTCAAGTACAAACAAATGTTCTTTATCAATGAAGGTGACAGGCAGTAGTATTGGACCTCCGCTTTTTGCGATTTGAAATTCCGCTAATATTATATGCTCAGCAGAGCTGTCAGAAGTGTCAGAGGTGTTTTTAGGCTTATCCGCACAGCCATAAATCAGAAGCAAAACGAAAAACATAACTCTTTTCAGTATACCGGAACTTGTTTTTTCACTCATGTTAAATTGGTCCTTATTGTTTTATCTCTTGCCTTACTCCATTGTTAAGCTGTGCTAAAGTTATTTTGCCAAGCGTTTGTTAGCGTTTTGTGCTCGATACAATTGTTCTGACCGGCTTGGCTTGAAAATTCTTCATCTTTTCATACTTTACCAAATCGAAGATTAAAATGCCTCTTCCAACGCCGGCCGGGTCGCCTCGTTTGGCAAATTGAAAGGCCATATATCGGCCGTCGTCGCTAACTACCGGATTTGAGGCCTTGTAACCGCCATAGTTACCAAAAAACGTGAGTCGTTCCGTCTTGCCTGAGCCGTCCAGCGCCAGCTTATAAATGTCGACATGCTGTGAGCCCTTTGGATTGTACTTATCGCATTCGACCAGTGTATATTTGCCGTCCGGGAAAATGCCTTCCGGCTCGTCGTACTGCTTCGTGGCTTTCGAATAATTAACTACCTTGCCTGTCTCGATATCCAGACCGGCAACTTCTGTGCCCTGGTAACCATAGGCGCTGAATATCAGCTCCTTCTCATCGGGCGGCCGGAAGTTCTGCGTTTCAAGGCCGGTCTCGAACGTCAAGTCCCGCTTGTCCAGAATCTTGGTTTTGTCTGCCAATTTAGGTTCGCCATTTTCATAGACTATATCCGCCATATAGAATGCTCCGCCCTGCGTCCATGCGATTCGCATACGTCGGCGCGAGACAGCCGGTCCTTCAGAGCACTTCTCACCCAGCGGCACAGGCGGCCCGGAAAGGTCTTTCTTAACCACCCACAATTCGGCGTTCTTTTCGCTGCGACTGGGCCAAGGGTCCTTCGCGTCAAATTGTTGAGAGCCCGAAAGCAGAATGTCGCCATTGCTCAGGTACAGTGCCCGCGTATAGCCCTCGTGGAAATAATGGTGTGTCATCGGGCGGATAATCTTCGTTTTAAGCTCTACCTCATATACATCACCGAAAGTTCTCTCGATAAACAAAATGCGTTTGCCATCATGCGACCAGTCCGCCCTCTGCCCAAAGTGCGTAACCTGCTTTATGTGTGGCGGCAATTTATCCAGCGGCGAATTACCGTTACTGCTATGCAGCGGGCCTGTACACCCTGTCAACAAAAGCCCCAATAAAATTACTAATAAAAGGTTGTTTGCAATTTTACACATCATGATTTTCCTTCTTGATTGATTTTAGCTATTTATAAGTGCGTCCCAGATATTCTACGATCACTTTTTTTAACTCAAGCGGATGTATCAATCCCAGCCGACGGTAAATGACTTCTCCTCCCGGCTTGACTAAAATCGTATACGGAATTCCGCCCGGCGAATATGTATCTATTGCTGCCATCATCTCGTATTTGTTTTCCGAATTAAAGAGATAATTCTTGCAGGATGCCTGCTTCTTCTTCAGGAATGAAAGGACTGTGTCTTTTCTATCGGGTGAATCGCCGCTGAGAGTAATCATTTCAAAATCCCGTCTCCTGTACATCCGGTTAATGGAAACAAGCTCGTCAAATTCTATCACGCACGGCCCGCACCAGGTCGCCCATACGTTGAACAAACGCAGTTTTCCGGAGTCATTTTTTACAAGTTTTCTTATCCCGTCTGCGTCTATCATTTTCACATTGACAGGCTCCTTTGCCCATTGCTCGAAGGCCTTTTTCACGGAGTCTCGTTTATCCGACCACTTAATGGAACAGCCGAATGTTCTGGTTTTTTGGACTGGTACTTCTTTTCCCGCTAACAATGCCTGAATCGCATTACGGGTATCGCGGGATTTGACGCGTTTTGGTTTTTCAGAATCGTCTATTCGGCCGACATAGCGCAGCTTTCTTTCTTTGTCGAAGATGAACACGTGAGGGGTAGTAACCGGACCGTAAGCACGGGACACTTTTTGTTTATCACCATCATAAAGATAAGGGAAATTGAACTTTTTGTCCTTAGCGCGGAATTTCATTTCTTCCAACGAATCGGACACATCAGAGTAACCCAGCTCATCCAGACGGACCGCTTTGGGATCATTTGGTGAAATGGCTATGACAGCAACACCTTTGTTTTTGTAATCGGTTGCAAGTTTCTTCATCCGCTCTTCGTATGCCTGGGCGGTGGGGCAGTGATTGCAGGTGAAAATGACGACGAGAATGTCGGCCTTGGCGAAAGTAGCCAGTTTGTAATTCTTTCCATCCACGCCGGGAAGATTAAAATCAGGTGCTTTCGCACCAATTTCGAGTGTCTTGGGACTTTTAGTTGCCGATAATCCTAAACTTGAAGTGAACAGCACTATTGCTGCTACCAGGATGCTTTGTTTGAATTTACTCATTGTTTGTATCTCCTGTTTATTAAATATTATTGGTTTTACCTGTGCCGGCCTACTTTTTTCGCCAGCCGGTTGCTTTGATTCGGTTGAACTCTGCCTTGATGTCCGTTCCCTCGTAAAACGATAGCCAGCCGTGCAGCCGGTGCATCTGCCCCGGCTCTAAATCGGGAAACTTCGGGTCCGAATGAA
>JBARPZ010000304.1:0-1635 GCA_049643445.1 Sedimentisphaerales bacterium | reverse complement strand
TGATTCCTCCTTGACCATCGTATGGATTCGGATTCGTCGCCGAATGAGAGGGAACAAGAGTCGTGAAGCTCCAAACTGTGCCTGTGGCTGTGCCCCAGACATTGACCGCATCAATACGCCAGAAGTGCGTAGTACCGACAGACATTGTGCCGGGGTCGAATATGGCAGCGGTTTGGTTGACTACAAACGATGGCGGATTGCTCGTCCCGAAAAAAACATCGTGAGATATCGCATAAACCCCGGCCGTCCAGCTCAAATCAGCATCTGGATCGACCTCCGTTGCACCGTTCACTGGTGCTATATTACTTGCCGGGCCGGGTAGGGGTGGTATCGTCGTAGCTGTCAGCCAGTTTTCGACGAAAAGGCCCAGGTCGTTGGAATCCACAGTGCCGTCACCAAAAGGTGGGGGGGCAATGTCAGCCGGTGATTCATCCTGGGACCATTCATTAGCAAGTGTACAATAATCTGTGAAGGTCACCTTCCCATCATCGTCCATATCTGCATCCTTGGGTTGAAGTGGCGAGACATATTCCATAATAGTCATGGCTAAGTCATGCTCTGTTGCCGCACCGTTGCGAAATGCTGTTCCATCAGGGTAGCTGTTCCAGGATTCCTGAATATACGGCGTAAAGTTCATAGTGTCAGTGACCTCTATGCAGTATGTTTGACCGGGAACCAGCGTAACATCATTCGGATTATAGCTTACACCAACAAGGTCTGTGCTGGATGCGAAATACGCTCCCTGAGTGGTTTTAGTTGGGCCGATTTGTGCACCGTTCGGACCGCCTTGTCGAATTTTCCAGGTAAGGTCGAAATTCGCATCTCCGCTTGCTGCGAATAAGTCAGCAGCCAATAACGAAGTACCTGTAGCGACGAAGGTCTGTCCCCAACGATTGTCACTCAATCCTAATTGGCCAGGGCCCGGGTAAAGCCGGGTATGTGTTACCGCCTGATTGTTGCGGTCAACAAAAACAGTAATATTAAGGTCGAGATTTCTCGGATTGCCTCCGATGTCATAGGCCGTGCCGTATGGATAACTGCTGCCGTCCTTGTCACGTTTATAGATTGCACAGCCACCGTTGACCCAGACTTTCACGGCATATTGCTTTCCGGGTGTAAGTGGGATTTGACCGGACGGCCATCTGACCCACTCGTCTGAATCGTTCCCAATGTTGTTTTCTGTTTTGGAGCCAACAAGTGTCCAGTTGCGAACGTCGCTGTCCCCGTTATCTTCAAGAATACTTATTACCGCCCAATCGCCATTGTACTCGCCGGATCCTGCCATTATCCACTGGACACCACGTACAGACGTGCCTGTTGCCAGAAAAGTCTGGAACCACTCCCATTGCCAGTCGGTCCACGTCCCAGGAAAATAATAAGTCGAGTAATCCACATCAAGGTCTACATTGACCACAGTCTGCTGGCCGTCCACAATCTGGACATTTGGCACCATTTTGGGTGAAGCAAAGAAATCCGGCTGGTTCACAAATACGGAGTATATTCCAGCGGGCAAATTATCAATCTGGTAGAAGCCGTCGCCGGTGGGTGTTTGTCCCGGTGGGGCTCCAAGGCGGCGAGAAGGTCCCACCATGGAATTATCGCTTGGCGAGAGAAACAGGTCCCATTCATACAGGT
>JBARPZ010000303.1:0-7882 GCA_049643445.1 Sedimentisphaerales bacterium | reverse complement strand
CGGTGCGTCCTGGTCAACTGTTGGCGAAGGAATATTGTTTATTATCGCATCGAATATCACCTGGACATTATTGGTTTTATTAGCCATATCTGTTGTTGCCCAACCATCTTTGGCGGATGCGTAAACAAGTGGAAAATCGAGAGCCTCATCATCTGCGCCGAGTGATACGAGCAGATCGAATACTTCATTTACGACATCGTCCGGCCTGCTGTTTTCGCGGTCTACTTTGTTTATGACTACTACTGGTTTTAGTCTGTGTTCGAGGGCTTTGGTCAATACAAATCTTGTTTGCGGCATTGGGCCTTCAAATGCATCTACGAGGACTAATACGCCATCTGCCATTTTTAAAACTCGTTCGACCTCGCCACCAAAATCGGCATGGCCTGGAGTGTCGATCAGATTGATCTTATATTCATCTCCATTTGAGTCGGTATAGTAGATTGCACAGTTTTTGCTTAGGATTGTTATGCCGCGTTCTTTTTCGATGGGATTTGAATCCATTATCAAATTGTGCTGGCCGCCGGCTAATTTATCGAGATCTTCGGTTCTGAACATGCCGGACTGGTAGAGAAGCTGGTCTACGAGCGTTGTTTTGCCATGATCGACATGGGCGATTATTGCTACATTACGAATAAAATCTGAATACATAACAAACTTTCAATTAGGGAATATTAAGATAAAAAAATAAACAACTATTCAGGATTTGCGTATTCTTCCCTATGTAAGTCAAGCATTTTACCATTATTTTCAGGGCCGTCAATACAAAACCATACAATACTCCCTAACCCCTTGATGTGGGCCGACCAATTCAAAAACGGTTAATGGCGTGCTTCTAATAAGTTCCGGTGTTTTATCAGTTCTTTGTTAAGCCGAAGCCGTGTCAGGGCGATAAGATTTTAAGATGTACTATTTTGGTATATTATTGTCCCGAATCGGGATTTTTAAAGTAGTTACCTGGGGAGGATTAAGTCATGCGTAGAACGAATTTCTATAAGTATCATATTTTGATATTGACCTGTGCTGTTCTGCTATTGAGCCTTTGCGGATGCGGCTACCAGGCTAAACTGTTAGAACACGAAAAGGTTGAACCAGGTGCCGGGGTAATCGTGCGTTGCAACGTCGTTAAAGAGCCAATCATTAAGGTTTCCGAGTCGGGCGATTTTATCTTCTGGTGGGCAGGCGGGCCCGGCCCTATCACTTACAGCGTGGCACAGGTTGTCAACGAGAGAAATAATGAGCGGTATCGGAAAATGCTAAAGCCGGCCCTGAAGGTGGACTATTTCTGCGAACAATTCGAAGTGAACCTGAAAAAAGCAGTCGAAGAAAATGGCCTGTGGGTCGAACAGATAAAGATAGAGCACGAAAACGACGGGATACCTGTCTGGTCGAATTTCCGGGATTTGAATATTTTAGATCTTATACCGAAAAAGGCCGAACATCAGTATGTTCTCAAGCTGAAGATCTCCTGTGGCCTTTTCAAGAGCGAGGCACAAAGTGTGGCCCAGATTGAGGGCGAGCTGATTAGAGTCGCCGGCAATAAGGTCATGTGGAAAAATAAGCTGAGCTTCGAAGGCCGGGCGGGCGGAGAACACAAGGAATTCGGGCACGGCAACGAATCAGTCAAGCAATGGGAAAAAAACGAAATCGCATTACGCGACTCTTTAATGGAAGTCATCGCCGGCGTAACAGAGTTGTTGGCACGGGAGTTTGTCGAGACGGCCGAGCAAGAGCAGCAGGAATTGACACAGCTTAAGCTGAAGGACGGCAGCAAGATAAAAGGGAGCATTATCGACGAGTCAGAAGAACGGCTTGTCGTCAGACTCGAAGGCGGGTCAGTAAGGTCAATGCCAGCGGAAAAAGTCGTCAGTACAAAGCAATGATGTGTCGATGCGTTATGCGTGAATGCGTTGATGAGATACAAGAGGTGCTATCAGAAACAAACACCAGTTTATAGAGGAATAAAAAAGACGGCGTAGATGTTAAAAATACTGTGGCGGAGGTCAGGAGCGAGCCATTGTCAGTTTGAAAAATTTAGCTATAAACCCGCACATACAACGCTCATATCACCGTTTCTCCAAGGGGAGTCCATCTCGGGATTACGGACAGCCAAAAAGCCATTGACTAAGCAGTGTTATTTTTGTTACAATAAATAGTGTGGTCTTTGGTGTGAAAACAAAATTAACTGTTCCAACCCCGTTAGAGACTTTTTTCGTTGGGTCTCTAACGGGACTAAAGACTGTGTGATTATTTTCAAATCCAGCTTATATACTTGTGTACTTTGGCTGGCAGCAAGTATCGGTGTGCAGAATCCATTTCCTGCGAAAGCAAGTAGGGAGACAAACAAGTCGGGAAGGAGATAGAAGGTGCTCAGGTTTCTAAAAATCTCGTTGCTCACCTTCGTGTTAGCCGTATTGCTGGTCGATTTACCTATGGTGTCCTTACGGACTGTGTGGGCCGTTTGTCCCGTGGGGGACCTGAGTGGGAACTGCAAAGTGGATTTGGCAGACCTTATGTTTTTTGCCGAGCAGTGGCTGGACACAGACTCGTTGAGAGAAAGCGTGGTGTCACATTGGAGGCTGGACGGAAACGCGGCAGAGACGGTCGGCGGAAATCATGGAACTGTCTACGGAAATCCGGTATGGACAATCGGTCAACTTGATGGGGCATTGCGTTTTGATGGCGATGGAGATTATGTCGATTGTGGAAATGACAGCAGTCTGAATTTATCAAATAATTTCTCAATTGCGGTCTGGTTTAGAGTAGATAGTAACGCAGCAGCAGAAATCATTTGTAAGGGAGATGCCCCGGCATTTTCCCCCGGTGGGGCATACAATATCTTTTATGATGCCATAGATTGCAAAGTTTATTTTGATGTTCGAAGCAGTGATGACACTACGGGCGGCAGCGCAGGGATGCCGGTATCTCTCAACGAATGGACACACGTGACTGGAACGTTTAGTAATGGAAATATCACAATTTACAAAGATGGGACTTTTGCGGGTGATGGCAGTTTACCAACCCCGACTGTATACATAAATAATGAACCTCTCGGGATAGGTGCCGAGGGCGATGGGGACACACCTTTCACCGGCGCAATCGACGACGTTCGTATCTACGGCCGGGCGCTGACTGAGGGGGAAGTCCAGGAGGCAGTGCATCTGAGCGTCCTGGAGCCCAATTGTGCCGACCTGGATGGTGACGGTAATGTGAACCTGTATGATTTTACGCGGCTGGCAAATAACCTGCATAATGAAGGCAAGCCGCTGGTAATCAACGAGTTCATGGCCCAAAACGGCATCTTCATCCAGGACCCATGTGGTGGATATGACGACTGGATAGAAATCTACAACGCAGGGAGCATACCCGTTGATATAGGCGGTATGTACCTGACGGATGATTTGAATAAGCCATCCTCCGAGTGGTGGCAGATTCCCGGCAATTTCCCTTCGGAAACCACCATCGGCCCTTACGGCTACCTGCTTATTTGGGCCGATGGGGACACTGGGCAGGGGCCACTGCACGCGAGCTTCTCCATCAAAAGCGGTGAGGACATCGGCCTGTATGATGGCGATGAAAATCTGATAGACAGTATCAGCCTCGACGAGCAGGTAACCAATATTTCCGAGGGTCGCTATCCCGATGGCGGTGATACATGGCGGTTCATGGGCTTTGCGACGCCCGGTGCACAAAATAATGCCGGTTACCTCGGTCAGGTCGCCGACACGGGATTCAACTTCGACCGCGGCTTTTACGTTGAGGATTTCAACGTTATGATTACCTGTGATACGCCGTACACTACTATCCGTTACACCACAGACGGCAGTACCCCTACCGAGACGCATGGTAATATATATGCCACTGCTATTGCTATTAGTGGAACTACGTGCCTGCGTGCGGCGGCGTTCAGACCTGCCTATCTGCCCAGCAATGTGGATACCCATACCTATATTTTCATCAGCGATGTGATAACGCAGTCACTTGACGGCGCAGCACCCGGGCTTAATTGGCCACCTCTCGGTTATTTCAACGGCCAGCTTATGGATTACGGTATGGACCCTAAAGTTGTTGTTGATGACGCACGGTACTCCGGCCAGGCTATAATAGATGCGCTTGGGGCCGTTGCCACGGTCTCGCTGGTGACAGACCTGGATAACCTGTTCGATGCCTCTACGGGCATCTATGTGAACGCGTATGGCGAAGGCCTGGCATGGGAGAGACCCTGCTCTGTAGAGTTAATCTATCCTCCAAATCCGCAAGGCCCCGGATTTCCCGACCTGGAGCCGGTGCCAGATGCTAACGGAGAGTGGCGTTGGGGCCTGCCCGTTGATATGCGCGGCGGTTTTCAGATCGATGCAGGTGTTCGAATTCGCGGGGGCATCAGCTGCACCGGTGAGAATCCCAAGCACGCATTTCGACTGTTCTTTCGTTCCGCGTATGGCGATGCCAAGTTGTGGTATCCACTGTTTGGCGATGAAGGCGAAGATGTATTCGACCATGTGGACCTTCGCTGCAGCCAGAACAATTCCTGGGCCTTTAAGGGCGATAACAAAAACACTATGGTCCGTGAAGTCTTCTCTCGCGATTTGCAGGGAGAGATGGGCCATCCCTACACGCGAAGCAGATATTATCATGTTTACATTAACGGCCACTACTGGGGTCTTTTCCAGACTCAGGAGCGCTCGGAAGCGTCCTGGGGTGAGTCGTATATGGGTGGCGACCAGGAGTATTACGACGTGGTGACGTCGGACTGGAGTGCGGACCGAAAAATAGTCCCCACAGATGGCGACCGCGCCGCCCTTGACCGGCTTTACGATGAGACGATAGCCGGCTTCAACGATAATGAAAGGTACTGCCGGGTGCAGGGACTGAACATGGACGGTACGCCTAATGACACCGTAGAGAAGCTGCTTGACGTGGAGAACCTGATTGATTTTATGATAATCGAATATTACACGGGCGACTCGGATGGTCCCGGCTCGCGCTTTGGTGTCATACCGAACAATACGTGGGGTATCTTCAATCGTGTTAACCCGGATGGCTGGAAATGGCCTCATCACGATAATGAGAACACGCTCGGTGCAGGTGGAGCAGGTGGTTCTATAGAGAATTTGGTAGAGCCGTTTACTTCTGCCGGCGCAAACAGGGATTACTTCAATCCGCACTGGCTGCACGAACAACTTATGTTTTCCAATGTAGATTATCGCCTGCAATTTGCAGACCATGTGCACCGTCACTTCCATAACGATGGTCTTATGAGCCTCGGAGAGTGCCGAAACCGTATCCTGAACCGTGCTTATCAAATCGATATGGCGATTATTGCTGAATCGGCGAGATGGGGCGATGCCAAGCATTCTTCCTGGGCCCATACGAAAGACGACCATTGGCTGCCTGAAATCAACCGCCTTCTCTATGAAACTTATGACCCGTGGGGCCGAGAAACGTACCTGACACCTCGAGTGGATAAGGTCCTCCAACAGTTTAAGGATGTAGACTGGTATCCCGATGTTGGTGCACCAGTGTTCACCGATATGGGTGAGTATATATTCATGGGTAATCCGAATGGGTCCGGCACACTCTATTATACCCTGGATGGCAATGACCCTCGTGTGCCGAGTGCACAATCGGTGCCGGGTCCGCTCGTTACCCTTGTCACTGAGGGTGCCGCTAAAAGGTACCTTGTCCCCACAGTAGCTAATGGCGGTAATCTGCTTGGCAATACAGCAGGTGAGTTCGATGTTACGTATTACAAGGCAAATATCATTGTCTGGAGTCTGGCCACCGCAGAGTCGGTTATTAGCACCCCATCCGTACAGACACAGGTAATAGCTGAAACAACGTCAGTAATCAACTATAATAATACGAGTTGTCCCGGTCGCTTCGCCAATGACAACGCGGTCCCCGGCGGCATCGGTGACCTTGACGATTATGTTATCGAAGCCACCGGCATAGTCCAAATACCCGGTACGGGCAACTGGACCTTCGGAGTCCACAGTGATGCCGGTTTCAGCCTGGAATTGACCGGGCCTGGTTCGTTCTATATGGATTATCCCTCGACACGTTTTCCTGCGGATTCGTTTGGCGTTTTCAATGTTACTACTCCAGGAGTATACAATTTGCGTTTTGTATTCTTTGAGCGTGACGGCTGGTCGGGAGTGGAGCTTTTTGCCGCACAAGGCAGCCACAGCTCGTTTAATCCCGACTTCCGTTTAGTTGGTGATATAGCTAACGGCGGGCTTTGTATGGGTGAGCCCAATGTATGGTTTACCAATTACTTTGACCACTCAAGCTGGCCCAGTGGGACCGGCGGTATCGGCTACGAAACACAACCAGCCAGCGACCCGAACTATGTAGGCCTGTTGAATATCGACGTCGAAGGACAGATGTATGATGACGGTGGAAATCCCAACGCCAACACCTCCTGTTACATCCGCATTCCATTTACTTGTGGGGATGCTGAATACAACAATATGACACTGAAGGTGCGATACGATGACGGTTTTATTGCCTATCTCAACGGAGGTGAAGTTGCCAGACGAGTTTTTCCCGAAGGTGCAATACCGCAGTGGGACTCCAACTCAACCGGCCAAAATCCCGACTCCGCAGCCATCAACTTCGAGAACATACCCATCACGAGCCATATTGGTGCCTTGCGGCAGGGCAACAACGTGCTCGCTATCCACGGTCTGAATATCTCAACCATCGACTCTGACTTTCTCATCTCTGTCGAGCTGGTCGCCAGCGAAGTCAGTCAAGGTGATGTCAATCCCGATGCGCTTGTTTATAACTCATATTTTATGCTGGATAAAAGCACTCACATTAAGGCGCGGGTTCTGGACGGTGAAATGTGGAGTCCGTTAACCGGGAAGATATATTCAATAGGCCCAGTCAGGGAGAACCTGCGGATTACCGAAATTATGTACCATCCGAAGTACACCGGTGATGCAAATGATCCAAACGAAGAATTTATCGAGCTGAAGAATATCGGAGCAGAAACCATAAATCTGAATCTGGTCCGATTTACCAAGGGCATTGATTTTACCTTCCCGCCAATTGACCTTGAGGACGGCCACTCTGTCATAGTAGTTAAGAACATGGCAGCTTTTGGGGCGCGATATCCTGGTTTTTCCGGCCTGATAGCCGGCGAATACGCCGGCAGCCTGGCCAACAATGGGGAAAGAATTAGGCTCCAGGATGCTATTGGCCAGACGATTCTTGATTTTGAATACGAGGATGGCTGGCGTCCAATCACCGACGGCGACGGTTTCTCTCTTACTATAATAGAACCAACTAACAGCGAACCAAACAACTGGAGCGAGAAAGACTTCTGGCGTGCGAGTGTATACCGCAACGGCTCGCCCGGCTCCGATGACAGCGGCATTCTCCCTGACCCCGGTGCCGTGGTAATCAATGAAGTGATGTCGCATTCGAACGCCGGTCCGGACTGGATTGAGCTGCACAACACCACCAGCACGCCCATCGACATCGGCGGCTGGTTCCTCAGTGACAACGACAGGGATGAGCCAAACCTGATGAAATACAGAATTGGCGATGGGACAACGATTGCTTTTAACGGGTATATCGTTTTCTATGAAGACACAGATTTCAACAATCCGGGCGATCCTGGCTGTCTTATACCTTTTGCCTTAAGTGAGAATGGTGAGGAGGCGTGCCTGTCCTCGCCTCTGGATCAGTATGGCATGTTGACCGGCTACCGCGAGGTGGAGGATTTTGGCGCTTCGCAGACCAATGTTTCGTTTGGCCGTTACTACAAGAGCAGTACCGGTAATTTCAACTTTGTGGCGATGGACTCCAATACTCCGTGGTGGTCTAATGATGATCCCAAAGTAGGCCCCGTTGTTATCAACGAGATTATGTACAATCC
>JBARPZ010000302.1:0-3229 GCA_049643445.1 Sedimentisphaerales bacterium | reverse complement strand
TGAGCAGGCCAGGAAAAGAAAAGATAAGGACAAGTAGTATCCAAAATCCTGCCCCCCATGGGGGGCACCCTCTAACGGCTATAAGCTAAGGTAAGTGTTATGAAGTAACGGTAAAAATAACTGTCGTTGAAGGGATATTATAATTGACGCCAGACATACAAGATACTTCTTGCTGACCTTGATGGAATAAAGCGATACTTTTTAAGACGCAAGAGCAGACAATTACGATCTTTATGGCGACTTGCCGCCTCTCTTACGCCAATAGCTGGTATTAATCGAACAGATTACTTAAGAACATTTAATATTTATTGTGACCTTGTCGACCTTGAAACTGCGCAGCGAAAGGAAAACTTCCTGAAACTTGCAATTTGCGCTAAAGCCAAATGTCTGAGTTCTAAGCTAAAAACTACCGCTAACGAATAAACACGCCCATAAGTTCCAAAACTGCCCTTGTGACAAAGCCTTATTTAGCAGCGATATGTTTATTTTAACAACTGTGTTTCGTATATGCTTTGATACAATCTGCAACTCTTTATCAACTCATCATGCTTGCCCTGAGCGACTATTTGGCCATGATTCATTACTACTATCACATCTGAGGCAATAATAGTGCTAAATCGGTGGGCAATGATGAAACTGGTTCTATCCTTCATCATTTTTTCAATAGCCTTATGAATTTTAGCTTCGCTATCGGAATCAACTTGACTGGTGGCCTCATCGAAAATCAGAATAGGAGGATTCTTCAAAATAGCCCTGGCTATAACAATTCTCTGCAACTGCCCACCGCTTAGGCCTACGCCTTGTTCGCCAATTATAGTATCATAGCCGTTGGGCAGAGGCTCTACAAATTCGTGGACAAACGAATGTTTGGCAGCGGCAATTATAGCCTCTCTTGAAGCATCGGGCACAGCGTATGCAATATTTGCAGCTATAGTATCGTTAAAGGTTACCACATTTTGTGTTACCATGCCGAACTGCTCTCTGAGGCTTTTTAAGGTAACGTTGTAAATATCCTGATCGTCAATCAGAATTGAGCCGCTGTCAACATCGTAGAATCGGGGCAGAAGGTTAACTAAAGTAGTTTTACCCGATCCGTTTGGCCCGACAATTGCGATATTATGACCAGCTTTTACCGTAAGATTAATTCCCTTTAATACAGGCTTGTTACTGCCCGGATAAGTAAAAACAACATTCCTGAATTCTATTTTTTCCTTCAAAGGCAGTATATCAATCGCACCGACATTTTCAGACTCTTCGGGCTGGTCTATGACGGCATATACTCTTTCTGCGGCGGCATTTGCCCCCTGGATCTTATTCCAAATATCACTGGTCTTTCGCACCGATTCAGCGGCGGCTCCTAACAGTCCAAGCAACATAATAAATTCGGTGCCATCTATTTCACCGCTCTGCATCCACTTCGCTCCCGCCAATAGTGCAGCCGAAAGGGCCGCCATTCCAAAGACCTCCAGTACAGGGGTTGTGGCGGAATCAATCTTGGAAATTTTAAGTAATTGTTTCAGTAACTTCTGGTTTAATGCTTCAAAAACCTTGTGCTCACGCTCCCGTTGATTATAAATCTTTACGATCTTAAGTCCCTGCATCGTTTCCTGCATTTTACCGAGCATCCGTGACCCGGACATCAGCGATTTCCTTGTAGCCCGCTTCGTTTTTTTGCCAAATACCCCCATCAAAAGCAGCACTAATGGAGCACCACACAAAAATATTAAAGACAATTTCATATTTATCAGCATCGCCCAAGCCGTTAGAAAAACGGCATTGAGTGGTTCCCGAAGCGCCTTGCCGAGCAGAATTTTCACCCCTTTACCCATTGAGCCGGTATCACCCAAAATCCTGCTAATGGTATCGCTGGGTCTTTCATCTGCAAAAGAGCTTATGGGCATGTTCATAACATGACCATAGGCATCTCCTCGTAATTGATTGATCGCAACCTGAACAACTTTTTGTGCCATATAACCCTGGCAAAACTTTGCCAGGCAGCGAATAACCGTAGTAATACCCATCGCTATTATGATAAACACAACCGCCTGTGTTTTGTTCGATTGAGTGTTCTCTCTGGACAAAAGACTCATGCCTTTTTCGATGTAATCCAGGAAAAAACCTTTGTTGCCGGTCTTCAATTGGACAGTCACAATTTCGGCAGAACCATTTTGGTTAAAACGTCTTAATTGAAGCTTTAACTGATTTTCCCCAGGTGCTTCGGAAAGCGTTTCGAGAAGTTTTTCGGCTGAAATATTCCCATGCTCCTGGTCGACTAAAAAATCACCTGCTCCGATAATCTGATCGAGTTTTTTCAGGCCGCACTCCTGAGCCAAACTTTTGTCTTTGACATTTGTAATTTGAAGATAATATGCAATGTCGGATTTGAAAAAATCGGTCTTTCCCGGTAGATATATTTCTATTCCGTAACGATGGCTGCTAACTTTTCTGTCAACCCAGTTGTGCAGTCCTTCCTCACCTGTCATCACTTTCAACAGCGGCAATACTGTTGCAAAACTAAGCGATAATAGTGTGGAAACGGTTACCGCACTGAGAACGACAATAATAATCCGCGGCCATTGCGGCCAAACATATTTGAATATTCGTCTAAATGATCCCATGCAATCATCTCCTGTTTTTTCTAAAGAGAAAGCAGGAAAGTACTGTCTTAGAGGTTATTAGTCAAGCTCAAAACGAGCCTTAATCAAAAAGTATCATGGACATAAACTCAGATATACGAATCAAAGTTAGTCTAAACAAGAGACATAAGATAATTTATAGTTTTAGAAGGTTGGTTAATAGTTTTTGACTTGAGACTGTCGACGGCTTTTAGAACTGATTCACTTTCCCACCATTGTTGGATATTATCGTATATTTGAGTCAACTTCGATACTGCTGATTGAGCTGAATAGTGAACAACTCCAGCGCAAGCGAGTTTATCAAACAGGTCCTTGTATTCATCCGCCAACGGGTCAGTTTCTCGGTCATGAATAATAATACACGGCACGCCTGTAGTCAGGATTTCAGCAAAGCTGGTTGAAAAATGGTCTATAACAACAATCCTGGCCTTTGAGATACTGGCGAGTAAATTCTGGTTTACATCATCCATACGAATATTTTTTTTGCTTATTTGCCAAAAATACTCGGCATCCCAATGAAATGGCAATGGACGATTCCGAAGAACAAAATGTTTAGATAACGAATCAGGAAGAAGCTCGATGAAATCCCGTGT
>JBARPZ010000301.1:0-6370 GCA_049643445.1 Sedimentisphaerales bacterium | reverse complement strand
GCAACCAGCCTGACACAACATACGAACCCGACACACTCGAAATGGCAACAACGTACTATTGGCGTATCGATGAGGTCGGTGCATACGGTACAATCACAGGTGTGGTCTGGAACTTCAGGACTGCGGGGGGAGGGCCGGGTTAAGTAGTATATTTAGTATATTACAATTTCATACCGACAAAATGAATCCGAACGTGACGTATTTCATGGTGTCATTGGAGCAACAGACACTGAACAATTCATTGAGGAGACAATACAATGGTGCGAAGGAAGGTCCTGATATTTGAGCTGATTCTTCTGGCCCTGATTTGCCCTTGTAGCTATTGCACTCAGAAAAACGAGGATTTAGGTGATTCTCTTCCTGACGTAAAACACTCTCAGAACACAAGTGCTGTGCCGATGTACGAAGTGTTCGAGATTACATTCAAACACGAAAACAAATATGAGAACCCTTTCTTTGACGTCACCATCGAGGTTATCTTTACATCTCCATCGAAAAAGCAGATAAGAGTCGGCGGTTTTCACTACGGCTCCTCAACAGGGCCAATAATCCATAAACGGAAAATTAAGACTGATGGAGGACAAAGGCAACAAGTGTCTTACAACTTCGACAGGCAGGATTTATGGAAGGCCCGATTCGCTCCATCAGAAACAGGCAAATGGAAATACAGCTACACTTTTACAAATTTAAAGGGACAAAAGACATCCGGCAAAGGCAGCTTTCTCTGCGTCAAAGGCCGAAGACCCAACAAAGGATTTGTCCGCAGACATCCAACGAATCCTTTTCGATTCGTGTTTGATAATGGAAGTTCATATTTTCCGATAGGGCTTCAGGACTGCTGGGGCGATAATTCAGGCACCGGTTCAGTTCTGGACCAGTGCTCGATGGAGGGACCTTTCCGTACCGACCTAAAAGATCCGCCTCCGCTGCCGCCCGGCCCGATGTTCATGCGCGGGCCATCGACCAACCCACAAAATGCCGACGTTTACTTCCGGCGTTTCTCACGGTGTGGATTTAACATGTATCGCTTCTCGCAACAGAATTGTTCCTACAGTCTCTATCGCGACCTGGATAATTATCTCGTCCAGGAAGGCATTATGACAGACCAATTGCTTTGCCTTGCCCGTATGTACGATTTTCGTATTGTTTACGGAATCTTCGGTTTTGGAAAGGCCTTCAACGACGAACCACATAATAAAACAGCTATGTCAAAAGTGAAAAGATTCATCAAGTACAGCGTCGACAGATGGGGAGCCTATGTGGATTTCTGGGAGTTTCTAAACGAGCAACATGCTGATGACCGCTGGTATGAAATCATGATACCGTATCTTAAGTCTATCGACCCATACCATCATCCCATCACTACAAGCTGGGAACGGCCGCAACTGACCGGTATCGAAATCAACGCCCCACATTGGTATCAACGAGAGAATGAACTCGAATCCGATACTGTCACCGTTTCAAGAGCAAACAACTGGAAGAAACACAATAAACCGGTAATCGTTGGAGAGCAAGGCAACCACATTGACAGGCGAAAGTCAAATCCTCCCGGAGTTGGAGGTGTATGGGATGACCGCTCAGCGCTGCGAATGCGTATCCGGAACTGGACAGCCTTATTCAACGAAATTGCTTTCATCTTCTGGAACACAAGCTACGCCAGGGACGGCCACTTTATGAACATCTGGCTCGGCCCCAAAGAACGCGAATACGTAAGAGCAATGCAGGATTTCGCATATTACCTCGACAAGGATATCCGCATAATTCCTGTGAAAGTCATACAACCACATACTGTTCGCGCCTACGGTCTGGCTTCGAAAGAACGTGCCGGTGTTTATCTACATCACTTCAGCAACCACACGAAACCAGTAAAAGGCGTGAAAGTTACTCTTGATGTGCCTAAGAGTGCGAAAGGATACTGGTACTCGCCTGAGAACGCCGCGATTCTTGGAAGCTTTGACGCACCAGCAGGGCCGGGCACCTTTGAAGCCCCCGAATTCACTGTCGACCTTGCTCTTCTTATTACGCCGGACGGACCACCTGACATCGACAAAGACGGCAAACCTAACCATCTCGATACGGACGATGATAATGATGGTACCCCCGATGAAAAAGATGCTTTCCCTCTGGAACCGCAAGAATGGTTGGATAAAGATAAAGACTGGATTGGCGATAATCTTGATGCCGACGATGACGGCGACGGAATTGGGGATGATAAGAACAAAAACGGCATCGCTGATTATAAAGAATTAGACTTAGATGGCGATGGAGTGGACAGGGCAAAATCCATACCCTGGGACGTTTTCCCACTGAATCCAAAAGAATCGCGAGACACCGACGGCGATGGCATCGGTGACAATGCTGACCTCGATGATGACAACGATGGGTGGAGCGACGAAGAAGAGAGGAAACAGGGAACCGACCCTTTAAATAAACTTAGCTTCCCAACTTGAGACTTGTAATCACACCCCGTAACGTTTAATATACGACTAACTTCTTTAACAAATACTTGGAATCCAGGAAATGATAAATACAATCTTTTCCAGAAAGTATGTGATAATGTTTGCCGCTTGGGGGGTGTTTATTGTATCAGCGCGTCTTTTGAGCTTTCCTGTGCTCAGTCCAAAAGATGCCCATGCCCAAGACACGATTACACCACAAGCGTCGAAGCCCGGCAAAGCAGGACTCGCCTCTCTCTATCCGGGCGATGAAGGTATCGAACGCGACCCACGGGTCCTTTTCGTCGATGATTTCGAGACTGGTACAACAGAAGAGATCGGAGCACGCTGGGGCAGCATCTCAAAGAAGGAAAACATTACACTTTCGCAAGACATCCACGCCGATTCACCAGGCAACCGGTCGATTCACATATCAAAAAACGGACACCTCTTTACTCACACGATGGGTGTCGATACTATGTACGCCCGCTTCTATGTCAAGTTTCACAAGAAAACCGGTTACGTTCATCACTTTGTACATCTTGTCGCGGACCGTACTCCGACTCCATGGCCGAAGGGAGGGGCCGGCGAAACTCCACCCGGCGACGCCAAGTTCTCAACCGGAATTGAACCTACCGGTCAGTGGGGCAAATACTCGCCGCCGGGTATATGGAACTTTTACACATACTGGCACGAAATGAAGACCAAGTGGGGTTCTGTCTTTATTGGTAAAGAGGAGCAAATCCAGCCTGGTCGCTGGTATTGCGTCGAGGTGAAGCTTAAAGCCAATTCCAGCCCTGACAAGGCAGACGGAGAGCAGGTTTTCTGGGTCGACGGCGAATTATACGGAAGATTCACAGGCTTCCGCTGGCGTACAACCGACAAGCTCAAAATCAACAGCTTCTGGCTGCTCTTCTACAACACCGACCAGCCCGCCCGACACAACAAGGACCCTCACCCAGAAAGCCGTGTTATGGAGGTATGGTTCGACGATATCGTCATCGCCACTGAATACATCGGCCCTGTCTATGGCAAACCAGGAGGAGGTAAGAAGAAAGCAACGCCTTCAAAGAGCGCTCTATTGACACCTGGACTACTTATGCCTGAGCCCGGAGAGGTAACCTTCTCACAAAGTTTCGAAGATGGCCCCGGAAACTTCAAAGGAGGTAACGTAAGCAACGGCGGTGTGAAAGATTCGAAGGCTTACGAATTTGGGCCAAAAGGGGCATGGATCTGGGACACTTATTCCATAGCCGTTAAGGACTCAACGACGATACGCTTCAAGCTCAAACCACTCTGCGATGTCCCTGAGGTGACCGTTATGGTCTGGTCGGAAAAACATAAGGACAACTGTCGTTACAGAATTGGTGGGCTTAAGAAGAATCAGTGGAGGGATGTCGAGTTCCGGGCCATAGAGGCTCGCATCGGCTGGGATATGAAGGGACCCAGCCTTGAGACAGACGTTCTCGATAATATCAAGTTCATCTTCCAGGGCAAAAACACTGACAGGATACTTTTAGACGATTTTCAGATTCAACAGTAGCAACGAATAAGAGACCAAAGTCTTGTGTCTATAGGATTGACGGATGGAAATTGTAGCACATGGTATAGACCTTGTAGATTGTCCACGAATAGAAAAGATGATAACTCGTCACGGCCGGCGTTTTCTCGACAGGGTCTTTACTGCCGCTGAACAGGCCTATGCCAAGGCGAATAAGGACAGTGTAGAGAAATTAGCCGGGCGTTTTGCAGCGAAGGAAGCCATCCTCAAACTTATTGGGACAGGCTGGCGGGGCAAAATTGCATGGACCGATATTGAGGTGGTAAACAATGATACCGGTCAGCCGGAGGTCGGTCTTGACGGCGAGGTCAGAAAAATCGCCGACGAGCTTGGGATTAAGCATGTAAGCGTGAGTATTACCCATACGGCAAATTTTGTAATTGCTTCGGCTGTAGCCCTGGCTCAAAAAAGTCGCGATTCTTGATATGTTTCTTGCCTTCTGAACCATCGGCTACAAGTTATGATTCACAAAATGCAAAATATAAGTAATCAAAAAGAGTTTGATTGTATTGTTATAGGAGGAGGTCACGCTGGCGTCGAGGCTGCTCATGCTGCCGCTAAAACCGGTGCCAAAACGGCCCTTATAACCATCAGCAAAGATACCATAGCCAAAATGAGCTGCAATCCGGCTATTGGTGGGCTTGCGAAGGGACAAATTGTGCGCGAAATCGATGCGCTTGGCGGACTGATGGGCCTGGCGATAGATGCAACCGGTATTCAGTTTCGAATGCTGAATCGTTCAAAAGGCCCTGCTGTCCAGTCACCGCGTGCCCAGGCCGACAGAGAGAAATATCAGGAATTTATGCGGGAAGCACTTGAACAAACTCCCAATTTGACAATCATCGAGGCGATAGTTCAGGAGATAATAACTGAAAGCGACAAAGTGCGGGCAGTAGCTTGCAAGGACGGCTCAGTATACTCAACTCAGACAGTTATTGTAACGACGGGGACATTTCTTAGTGGATTGATGTATATGGGCAGCAACCGATGGACCGGCGGCAGACTTGACGAGCCGGCCAGTGAAGAGCTTTCGCTAAGTTTAAAGCGGATGGGACTTAAACTTGGGCGGATGTCAACAGATACAACGCCGAGATTAGATGCCAGGACGGTGGACGTGGACAAATTGCAGGTGCAGCCTGGAGATGAGCCCCCGGTACCATTTTCATTTATGACCGAGAAAATAGAGCAGCCGCAGATACCATGCTGGATTACATATACAAATGAAAAGATACACAGGCTACTTAGGGATAATCTGCATCGTGCCCCACTTTCTTCGGGTCAAATAACAGGCACCGACCCGCGTTATTGTCCGAGTATTGAAGGTAAGGTCGTCAGGTTTGCTGATAAGAAGCAGCATCGAATCTTTCTGGAACCGGAGCAAGAGAGTATAAAAACGATTTACTGTAACGGAATTTTTACATCTATGCCGAAAGATGTTCAAGAACAGATGCTCAAAATGTTGCCGGGGACAGAAAACGCCCGGATTATTTATTATGCCTATGCGATTGAGTACGATTATTGTCCCCCAAATCAACTGAAGCCCAATCTGGAGACCATGAAAATATCGGGGCTGTTTCTGGCAGGACAAATAAACGGCACCAGTGGTTATGAAGAAGCAGCCGGCCAGGGAATTATGGCCGGCATAAACGCCGCCATAAAAATAGAGGATATGGAGTCGATTGTTCTCGGCAGAGACCAGGCGTATATAGGAGTGCTGATAGACGATTTGCTAACAAAAGGGATTGATGAACCCTATCGGATGTTCACGTCACGAGCGGAGTATAGGTTGTCTTTGCGGGCTGATAACGCCGACCGACGATTAACGCAGATAGGAAAAACAGTCGGCCTTGTGGACCAAAACAGGTGGCTGAAATTCCAAAATAAGCAAAGAGCCATTGCTAAACTTAAAAGCTATCTACAAGATACACGTTCGCAGGGCCTTAGTTTGTGGGATCAGCTTCGCCGGCCAAACAATACTGTTGCATCCCAGATTCCATCTATTGTGTCTCAAATTTGGTCCCACGGGGCACGTGATATGTGTCCCGGAGATGATGTATCCCAGGCGGTGATAATCGATGCCAAATATGAAGGCTATTTAGCCAAACAAGAGCGTCTTGTGGCCAATTTCAGGGCGCTGGAGAACAGGAAAATCTCACTGGATTTAGATTATAACAGTATCGATCATCTTCGGACCGAGGCAAAAGAAAAGCTGTCTTTCTTTCGGCCGAGCACACTTGCTCAAGCCGCCCGAATAAGCGGTGTTACTCCCGCAGATATTACGGTTCTTCAAGTCCATCTAAAGAAACAATCCAAACACGTCGGCCGGTGATCGGCATACGCAATAGCTTTTTTTTGCCTCTGAAATTGGCTTTGT
>JBARPZ010000300.1:0-1778 GCA_049643445.1 Sedimentisphaerales bacterium | reverse complement strand
AGTTTGATCGTCCATCGCAGTAAAGCAGAGACAAGAGGCCGAAAGCTGATCATAAAGCTGCGCAGGGCGATCCCACGACATCAGTTTGAAATTCCTCTGCAGGTTGCTATTGGCGGAAAAATCATCGCAAGAGAAACCATCAAAGGCTTTCGCAAAGACGTAACGCAAAAGCTGTATGGAGGAGATGTAACACGTAAGATGAAGCTGCTTAAGAAACAAAAAGAAGGTAAAAAGCGCATGAAAAGCGTTGGCAACGTTCAGATACCGCAGGAAGCATTCATGACGATCCTCGATACCAGCGAATAGCAAGTACCTGATCAGGATTTGTCTGTTTTAGTTAGGGCTAAGTGTTTAGCAGGGGAAGCTATTTTTTAAGTAGCTGCTGAACTTACTTTCTCTCCCAATTCACCGCTGCATGCAAGGGACATTAATAGGTCAGAAGGTTGGGGATTGCGTGTTTTCTGGGCGAGGCTTACAGATGTAGAGAAGTGAACTCATTTGTGTCTATACTCGGACTGATAGCTGAGTCAACGTCTTCTGTTGAGGTTTTTTCGCCCACTTCCACTTTTCATGCGAGCCCGGAAGCCGCTTTTCCGAAGCCTCTTGATCTTGCTCTTGCGATGGTTCTCCATATTATTTCGCTCTCCATCGAAGACAACAGCTACTAGTCGCCACTCGCTGTGATTTCACTTATTAGCATTGGATCGGTTAATATTTTACTCCCGAAGGCAAGCAACAGCAATATGATCAATTTCAACAGATAAAGGCATTGAAATCGAAGGAATTCTCGAGTACTATGAAGTGTCCGAGCGTGCAGAAGTACCGTTTATGAGGTACTATGGAAAATAGAGAACAACAGGATAATATGCAAATCAGGTGTGGGAAATGAAAATGAGGATATCGGTATCGCTATTTGTTATTCTATCTGCATTAGTGTTTGTGCTTTCGTGTAACTGCCCCGTACAGGTCACAGAATGGAAAAACCTATTCGACGGAAAGAGCCTTAATGGCTGGATGGTCAAGTGCCGCCCACAGGACAAGGACAAACATTACTGGAAGGTGGATAAGGGAACCATCACTGCCGAGGTTCCGCAAGGGAGCAAGCATAACTACATCTGGCTGCTGACAGAAGCCGAATACGGTGATTTTGAACTTAGGCTGAAGGTTCAGTCTTATGCTTCTTCTACGGGCAACAGTGGTGTACAGGTGCGCAGCCGCTACGACGATCAGGCTGGTTGGCTCGACGGGCCGCAGATCGATATCAATCCACCCGGAGGTTGGAGGTCTGGATTCATCTATGACGAAACGCGGGAAGTACGGCAGTGGATCAGTCCAATCACTGGCCCCCCCTCAGAAGCTAAACCGTCCGATGCTCCCGGAGGATGGAAATGGTTTCATGCAGATCAGGGCACCGGCTGGAACGATGTTCACATAATATGCAGGGAAACCAGGATCAAGACAATCATCAACGGCGTAACCGTATGCGATTACAACGGCACTGGCATACTCGACGACGATAACCATCAAAGGCACAATGTCGGCATAAAAGGACACATAGGTCTTCAGATTCATCCGGGAGAACACATGGTAATCCGCTTCAGGGATATCAAGATAAAAACGAGCAACATATAGGAAGTGGAACATAACATGGGAAGTTGGATTACAGCCGCTCACCAATTGTTAACGTTCATTGAAAACGATGTAAATAAAAGATTCCTATAAAAATTTCGCTTTGAGGCAAAAAACGGATGTCCATCTCAGCTCGAACTGGGAAAAAT